>JBEKHL010000098.1:0-2583 GCA_050012295.1 Gammaproteobacteria bacterium | reverse complement strand
TTCCTTCCGATATCTACGCATTTCACCGCTACACCGGAAATTCCACCACCCTCTACAGTACTCTAGTAATTCAGTATTATGTGCCGTTTTCAAGTTAAGCCCAAAAATTTCACACATAACTTAAGCTACCACCTACTCACCCTTTACGCCCAGTAATTCCGATTAACGCTTGCACCCTCTGTATTACCGCGGCTGCTGGCACAGAGTTAGCCGGTGCTTCTTCTGTGGGTAACGTCATCAACTCTATCTATTAAATAAAGTTAACCTCCTCCCCACCGAAAGTGCTTTACAACCCGAAGGCCTTCTTCACACACGCGGCATTGCTGGATCAGGCTTTCGCCCATTGTCCAATATTCCCCACTGCTGCCTCCCGTAAGAGTCTGGGCCGTGTCTCAGTCCCAGTGTGGCTGTCCTTCCTCTCAGAACAGCTATAGATCTTTGCCTTGGTAGGCCTTTACCCTACCAACTAGCTAATCTAACGTAAGCTCACCTCAAAGCGCCAGGCCCGAAGGTCCCCGGCTTTACCGTTTCCGAATTATCCAGTATTAGCCCGTGTTTCCACAAGTTATCCTCGACTCTGTTATAGATTCCTACGCATTACTCACCCGTACGCCACTCGCCGCCATTAAAGGTTACCCTCTAACGCGCTGCCGTTCGACTTGCATGTGTTAGGCATGCCGCCAGCGTTCAATCTGAGCCAGGATCAAACTCTTCATTTAAAAATTCTTTTAAAAACTTCTAAATTTTAAGTTAATCCTAAAATATTTATTAGTTTTACAACTAAATCAATATTTATAAACAAATTTAAAACTTTAGAAAATAATTATCTTCTAATATTATCAAAATCGACTAGTGCCCACTTAAATTGCTTGGCTTTTATTTTTAAATAACCTTGGCTTACTTAAACCCACCCCATCTTGTGCTAAGACAGAGCCAACTCGTAATTGATACTCATTGGGTTGCAATGTAATGCTACTGCGAGCTAATGTCAATAGGGAGCTTAAACATAATTAATTTATTGTTAAATATTCAAATTTTATATATTGTATGGTAATTAAATTACTAAATAAAGGCGGCAATTTTAAAATACAGGATTTAACTATTTTTATGGGTACTATCTTAAATATACTAAAAACAACACCTTGTTGGGTTTGGTTTATACTCAGCTACGTGTTATGTATTGGAATTAATGCTACCAAAACAAGAATAGTTTGGTTACCAAAATTGTTTATTATGCCAATAGTTCTTGTTGGTATTAAAATAAATCATTTTATTAACGCTAATTTAATAACGGAAATAAATTATATTTTTTGTTTGCTGATCGGTTATATTTCTGGATACAAACTGGCATCACAAATATCTATAAAAATATATAAAGACAAACTGTCCATACTATTGCCTGGTTCCTATCAAACTCTAGTTTTACTTATGGTATTTTTTACTATTAAATACGTCTTTGGATTCTTAAGCAGCACTAATCCAGTAGCAATCCAAGATTATTTAATTTTGGAACATATAATAAGCTTTATGGTGTCTGGTTATTTTATTGGTAAATCTTTATGTTTTTTACAAAAATTTAAAAAATCTACTAACGTTTTTAAAATATAATTGAGCATGTTATTTGGCAAAACATAAATCAAGAGGTATATAATAAATGAAATCGATCTTATATAATAACTTTAATTTAGCTGACGATGTAAGTAGTTTTGCAGTAACAACTACCCGTGATCATAAAATTATCTTATGTTGGTAGCATGCGGACGTGTGGAGAAGAGGTTATAGTTTCTTCAATTACAGGCCCTATAAAATTGCTGTTATTATTGTTAGAAAAAAAACCAGAAAAAACAAGGGGATCTTGACTAGGAACAATATTAGGTATGTTCATCTCGGTAGCTGCATAATTGATAGAATGAAGCGAACCGGGAATATTGGATGTGTTGTTACTAGTTCTCTCTGCTTCAATTATTGCCAGTTCAATGCATTCAAATAAATATTTCTTGTAAGAGTCTGAAAAATTTGCCAATTCTTCTTTTAGTTGTTCTTGTTCATCTTGACTTAAAGTATTATTCATTCTGAACATAATATTTAATATTTTTATTTGAGCATCATCTAACAAATCTTCTGATAAAGTAAAGAATTTATTAGATGCATTGTGAATTAACCACGGTACAATAATGCTTGCGGCTGCAAAAATAGCTTTAATATTATTATATACATACCGGTGAGGTTCATTTGGTGTACCCTCGATAGAAGTAGTTGCATATTATCGGTGAGCTAATAGCCGGATTAACAGAATTTACTAAATTAAAATTTGTTATCGCTGTAGTTAGGGGTAAGATATATCTATTAATATTTCGGAAAGTTATTTTGCGTTTTAACCAATTCTTTATTTTTATTATAATTATATGGAACTTCATGTTACATACCTCTCTAGCATTAAGCTAGTTGAAAAATAGTAATTTTAATATTGTCTAAGTTTTTTATCAATGGTCAGCTAATTTAAAAAATGCTATATTGCACGCGGCCATAATATTTATTGTAAATATCCCAATTTTATATATTATATGGTAATTAAATTACTAA
>JBEKHL010000097.1:0-2599 GCA_050012295.1 Gammaproteobacteria bacterium | reverse complement strand
AACCTATATGGTTATTACTTGTTAATGACAATAAAGACTTTAATTTACGTATGTTTTACCCTCCTTCGCTTCGAAGGAGGGTGGCAGCGTTAGCTGCCGGGTGGATGGGCTTATGTTAGATTGGGCATAAGTTACACTTTTAGTCGCACCCTTGACCAAGAGAATGCTCTTAAAGAAATTGCCTTAATGGCTCTTTCTCGCGCTGGGTTTTTTCGAGTTGCTGCATTTTTTATTGTTAAGTAATGCACTTAAACAAGCAGGGACTTGGCAAAACCAAAATATTTCAGTTACTTCAAAATGGTTTATACAAGAATTAAAAACAAAAATTAATAATATAGATTGGGAGAATGCAAAAAAAGATGTTTCTAGATTTTTAAAACCAAGAGAATTAAGTACGTTAAATTTATGGTCAAAAGAATTTTTTCTTTCTAGGATCGATAAATTAAAAGAATATTTAAATTTGGTTACAACACCTTAGTTATGCTCTTCTACTACTGCCAACTCAATTGTTTACCACGAAGAGGAGAATCATTTTCTGAGTCTGAACCTCCTTGAATAGTAGTTGTAGCAGTGGATAAAACACTAGAAAAAGAAATAGCTTTTGGCTTTGGCTTTGCTTTTGACTTTCCTTTAATTTCAACAACTCCCTCTTTATCTCTAATACATTTAGCCGCTTTTTCAGTATCTGGAGAACTTTTTTGAGGTGTTTGTCCTGGAGTACCATAATGTTGTATACCAGTAGAGCGTTGAGATCTAGGTGGAGTATGTGGAGGGGTGGTAGAAGGACCAGCCGCAGCCGGGAGAATAGCACGTGGTGGGATTAAACCATCCCAATGAAGGTGATTAAATTCATGATATATACTATACTCTCTATGAGCTTGCAAAAGTCTAAGTTTTTTAAATAAATCTCTAAGGTTTTGACGTTGACGATCATCATCTTGTAAACCAACTTCATCCTCTTTTTGCATACTAAAATATATATTAGTAAAATTTTTTTCAAAAACTTCTAAATGGATGTTTATATATTCTAAGATAGTAGACATTGTTGGTTTATAATCACACGGTAATTTCTTGTCGTCTACCCCTAGTCGCTGAATAAGCATTATTTTTAATGTTAACAGATTAATATAAGCATCATAAGGTCTTAATGTATGATCTTTACCCATTATTTCAATATTACGATCTGCTTCATATAATAACGTATGCATTACGTGTCTGCTATAAACAACGAGATTGTCCTCGTTTTTTCCTTTAACTGGATAGTAATATATTAACTTTAATGTATCATTTAATTTTTTTAATAATTCTTTCTCTCTACATTCAAATAAAAATTTATGTACTTTACACATTTCTTCTGATCTCGGTAAAGTTACCATGAACTTACGAGAAATGGGATCAACCAATTTTGATAAAACAAATTTTTCTTGAGGATCTAATACTTCTTGTGATTCCTCTAAAACAAGCTTTTCTTGGATTTCGGTTGCTATATCTTCAGGTGCGTCGGATAAGGTAGAATCTTCTAGCATCTTTTTTTCCTATTAAAGCGATTAATATAAAATTATAGGTGTAATAAAAACAATACCTAAGCACAATTGCTTAGATATTATAATTATATTACAAACAAAATGCAAACATATTAATGGTGATATTACGCCATAAGTAACTGACACCTAGATGCAGAACTTTTTCCAAAAAATATTTCTACATCCGTTGAAATCGCTTGTAAACCATAAATATTAGAATCACTAATTTTAGTTCCTAATAAATTAACATGCTTTAATCTATTATTTTGTTCTATTAATTCCTTAATATATTTAACTGAGTTGTCAGTAATTAATTTATTATGATCTATAGATATTCTTGTTAAACTTGGATGTTCCTCTATCGAGAGGCATAATTTTTCTAAAGCAACATCATCAATACCCGACGCACTTAAGTGTAGTTCTTGGAGTAACGGACAATTACATATAATTTCAATGATATCATCTATACCCATTGATAAATTATTTTCTGATAAGTTTAACCATACAAGACCGTTCAGCTTTTTAAGGTTACGTAAAAAACATACATCACCTTGTAAATCATTACTACAAAATGATAATCCTTCGATAGATTTTAGTGTATCAATTTCGGTTAATGCATCAATTATACTTTTTGCTTGTTCATTAGTAAGCTCGGAGTTAACAAACCATAGATTTTTCGTGTTATTTTTGGTCGTTTTTAAATACAGCATGATGTTATAAATATCTTCATCATAAAGATCTCCCAATGTAAAAGATATTATTAGAGTTTCTATAGGTTCTTTAATATCTTTTAACTTAGAAAGTTGCTCTCTATTAGTGATGGTACACTCTTTACGATCGTTTAAATATGGACTTGAATTTATCGAAAACATTCTTTTTTTACCTCAATTATTATATTAATAAATTTAAAGATAAAGTAACATATACACAGTGCAAGTGCAATGTTATACCTACTTAAGGGTGCGACTAAAAGTGTAACTTATGCCTAACATAAGCCATCCACCCGGCAGCTAACGCTGCCACCCTCCTTCGAAGCGAAGGAGGGTAAAACATACGTAAATTAAAGTCTTTATTGT
>JBEKHL010000096.1:0-2663 GCA_050012295.1 Gammaproteobacteria bacterium | reverse complement strand
GACTTATATGAACCAAATATATTAACTTTTTTACAGAGGTTGATTTTTTATTATTAAAAAAGCTATGGTACATGATATGACAGAAGAAATCAGTATTAAAAACACTAAAAACGAAATTTTAGAAGCCTATTATGAAATGCTAGAACAAGTAAAACAAACCAAAAAACTTAATAAACAAGAAGAAAAAGCAATTGTTGACAAAAAAGCTATAGTAACTGCTGCAACAACTGGCTCTCCAGATGAGATTGTTAAAGGGTTAGCTACTTTAAAACTAATTATTACTAAATCACTTAAAGATTTAGAAGATCAGTTATTAGCAGAAAATCAAACATTAATTACTCTGCAACAAGCAATTGCTATTCAAACTCAAGAACTTGAAGAACTTTATGAAATAAAAGTAAATGCTAATACCTTGGCAGCGTTACTACTGGCACAAAAAGAAAAATCAGCTAATTTTGACAAAGACATGAAAGAACGTATTGCAATGTTTGAACAAGAAATACAGCAAAACCGTGCTAATTGGAAAAAAGAACAAGAAGAATTTGAGTTAGTAAATAAAGAACAAGAAAATTTAACTAAAAAACTTAGAACTAGAGAAGAAGAGGATTATATTTATAAGCGTAATTTAACGAGAACTAAAGAACAAGATCAATATTTAGAACAAAAACAACTATTAGAAAAAGAATTAACCGAAAAACGTCTAGCTTTAGAACAAGAATTTAAGATCCGTGAAGAAAAATTAGCAGCTGTAGAACAAGAGCTAATTATGCTTAAAGAAACCGTACAAAATTTTCCAGCAGAAAAACAACAAGCTATTTTAGATTCTGAAAACAACCTTGCTCAAAAATTAAACTTTAAATATGAATATGAGGCTAAATTAACCCAAACAGAAATGGAAGGTGAACGTAAATTATATCAACAAACAATTGGCAACTTAGAAGCTAAAGTTGCCAAATTAGAAGCACAAATCGGTCAGTTTACCGAACGAGCAAATCAAGCTAATATGCAAGTTCAAGATATTGCAATTAAGGCTATAGACGGTGCTTCTAGACAACGTTACTTCCAGTTGGAAAAAGCAATAGAAGTTACTGGAAAATCAACAACATAAAAACAGATTTACGGTGATTTATGAAAAAGCAAATATATCTAAAAATTATAGTCTTGATATAATTAATTTGAATAATAGTAGTTTTATTAATAATACAAAATTCATGTAATAAAATTTATCAAATTGACTCAGAAGCTTTTAAACAAATGTTTAATCATTAGCGTACAAATAGCGTGACAAAGTAATATTGTAGCTATATTAATAATTATGGCTTATTTAGTTCTATTGACTTAAATCTTTACAAAATTGTAATACTTGTTTTTTAGCCTCTTTATTAAGTTTTTCATACAAGAATAAAAATTCAGCCAACATATCATCTTCAGCATAGAAATAAACAACTGGAACAGATAATACCTTTGCGATTCTTTTTAAAGTTAGAAAGTCTGGTATATGCTTTCCAGTTTCATATTGGTTCATACGAGCGCTAGCTGAAAATTCATTCATACCGGCAACTATACCTAATTTTTTTTGAGATATACCAACAATTATTCGTGCTTCTTTTAGGCGCCTAGGAACAGGGGTTATACTAGTAGACAATTCTTTATGATTACAATCAATAACAGTCAATTCTTTATGCTCACTATCAATAAACTTCAACTAAAATAATCTTAGTTTTCTTGTTGACGCGATACTAAAGAATCCTTAGTATGGGGATATGCAACAATTATTTGTTACAAGTAACAACAATCAAATAAATGTTGTGAAAAAGTTTTAGACTAAGAATAATGTTTGTTAATTTACTATTTAAAAACACAATATAAAAAAATAAAAATTTATTCGGTGGGGGTTGATTATGAAGTATCTAAAAACTACTTTTGCAGGTAAAAAATTTAATAATATAAAATTAAATGAAAATAGTAATACTAACTTAGTAACTGAAAATATTAGCCACCAATTATTAATTTCTGTTATTAATCAGCTTCCTGGCATTGTTTATTGGAAAAATAAAGAAGGGGTATATTTATGGCATAATACTTTCAAGGAAGAATATAGACAAAAATACCAGTGGCCATCTAGTATAGCTGGGAAAACTGATTATGATTTGTTTCCACACAATGTAGCCGAGGAATGTAGACGTCATGATTTAGAAACTATGCTTTCAGATAATGGAATTATTAGGAAAAAAATAGGACATAGTTTAACAGGAAAAGAATATATTCAATTATCTTATAAAAAAGCATTAAAAGACAATCAAGGGGAAATTATAGGTATTGTTGGTAATTTAATAGATGTTACTTCCATCAATAGCAAAAAAAACCAACCAACAAGTGATGACTGCAAGGATAATTTTAAAAACCAAAAGAACCCCATATACGATAATTTACAAATATATATTAAGAAACCATTAAAAGAAGTATTACTATTAATAAATCTTCTATCAACAAATGAAGATAAAAATGATAATTTAGTTTTAATTTCTGAAATTAAAACTGTCATAAAAATATTATTTAATAATTTTGATAATATTTTGAAATATGATTTTGACGTAACAAAACGTATGAAAATTTGTAAGAATTAGATCTGCTAATAAGGAAAAAATATTTTTGAAAAAAGA
>JBEKHL010000095.1:0-2716 GCA_050012295.1 Gammaproteobacteria bacterium | reverse complement strand
TTAATATTAATCAATTATAAGGTGATTTACAAAATGTATAATACTGTAACTAACAATGGATCTTTTTCATCATTAAAATATGAACAGCGAGAGGCTGTAGGGTTATTATCTATAGGCACTTTCTTAGAATATTTCGATCTTATGTTGTATGTTCATATGGCAGTATTATTGAATGAGCTTTTTTTCCCAAAAACTGATCCACATACAGCTGCTCTTTTACAAGCTTTTGCTTTTTGTTCCACTTTTATTTTTAGGCCATTAGGTGCGCTAATTTTTGGATTCATTGGCGATAAAATGGGGCGTAAATCAACAGTCGTTATAACAACTAGCATGATGGCTATTTCTTGTATTCTAATGGCAAATCTTCCTACATATAGTCAAATCGGTATAGCTGCATCTTGGTTTATAACCATATGTCGTGTGATTCAAGGCATATCTTCTGTTGGAGAAATAGTAGGAGCAGAACTCTATTTAACCGAAATTACCAAACCACCAATACAATATCCGGTGGTATCTTTTGTTGCTATCGCTTCTGTTGTTGGCACAGTTGGTGCTTTAACAATTGCAACTGCCGTATTAGCCATGGGATTAGAATGGCGCATTGCTTTTTGGATTGGAGCATCGATTGCAATGATTGGGGCTGTTGCTAGGACAGCTTTACGAGAAACACCAGAATTTGCTGATGCTAAACGACGACTAAAAACAACTTATGAAACAACTAATATGGATCAAGAAACTCTAAAAAATAATTCTATTTTTAATGAAAAAGTCAATAAAAAAACAACTTTTTTACTGTTTTTGATGAATTGCGTATGGCCTGTATGCTTTTATTTTGCTTATATGCATTGTGCAGGGATCCTTAAAAATTCTTTTGGTTATAATGCAGCAGCAATTATCCACCATAATTTAATAATTTCAATAGTACAATTATTAGGGATATTATTTATAGCCTTTTTAAGCTATAAAGTATATCCTTTAAAGATTTTAAAAGTAAAATTAGTAATATTTTCTGTTTTTGTTTTATTTTGTCCGTATTTCTTAAGTAAAGTAACCAGTCCATTGTATTTATTTTTACTACAATCTTGTATTGTATTGTTTGCATTAGATACAGTACCGGCTGTATCAATTTTCTTTAAACATTTTCCTGTATTTAAACGCTTTACTTATAGTAGCCTTATATATGCTTTATCAAGAGCTTTAATGTATATTGTTACATCATTTGGTTTAGTTTATTTAACAGAATCTTTTGGAGCATATGGGCTGTTGGTTGTTATTATCCCATTAAACATAGGGTGCTTTTTAGGTCTTCGCCATTTTGAACATTTGGAAAAAACAGTTGGAAATTATCCTCATAAATCATCTTTAAATCTTGTTGTAAATGTTGCTTAATAAATAAATGTCGATAACATAATTTAATAATCTTTTTTTCTATTTCTAATATTTTTGGTACTATTCTTCCCAAGGACATTATAATAATTATAAATTCTTTTAAAGTTTCTTCCGTAATTTTTTCAATTTTTTCAGGTGATTTAGCTGATATGGTTTGCATATTATGGAGTCGATCAAATATTTTTATTAATAATAAATCATTTTTACTTTGTAAATATAATGATTTCATTGTTTCGGCAGCACTAATTTTTTGATCTGTTTTTACTCTAGTTAAATCCTCAACATTATTGGCGACTGTCGATCCAAATATACAACCAATCATTTCCTTAGTAAGCTTAGTATCTTCGAGCGTATCATGTAATATGCTAGTAACTAAAACATCTGTTTTAAAAGCATAATCAGCAATTTGATAAGCCACCTCGATTGGGTGCGAATAATAAGGTTCGCCAGATTGCCTTTTTTGATTACCGTGGTATTTGCGAGCATAATAAATAGCTTTCTTTACTTCGATTAGATTGATTTTGTGTGAGCCATGTTTATCAAGCGATATAAGCTTATTTAACAATTTGTCAGAATAAATACAACTCTCAAATTTTGATTCCCAACAACTAATATCTGTCATCTCTAACCTTCCTGCTAAGGGTAGCTTATATAATATATTTATTCGGATTTTAGATTAGTATATCACCATTATTATATGACAGCTCTTACTTTTGAAGAGCAACAAACACCAATTAATAAACAAATAAATATACAGTTATGTCTATTGCATGCTTGCTTTATGCCGAACGTATATAAGTTTTATGCTTAAAGAATGCTCATACTATGCTGTTAAATTTTTAATTTAAAAAAATCCTTATACATTCAAGAGGTTTCACGTTTTAGTTTAAGTATAAAATGCACATTTAATTTGTATGATTTCAGCATATGAATTTTTGTAGAGTATTAATATATACGATTTTTGTTGATTTACGTATTTATTCTAATTTTTTCAGCATGTTTGATGATGGCGCCATGGTGCGTTGGGTGTGGTTGTGCGATCTGGTGGTAACTTTTATGACTGTTATAGATATATAAAGCAACTATAAAAACGAGGGGAATTATCTCATTGTAACAATGAAGGAAAGTTTGAAAACTATACGGTGTTCAATTTAACTAGTTTAAGCTATGTTATCTTAATCCTCATATAATTATGCTCTTCCATCAGCATGTTATTGAGATAAGTTAGGTTGGCAATAATTTTGTATGAAGCTCTGAGAGAATAGAACCATTTAGCCGCAAGATTTTTGTTAGGGTTCAATCTAATGCCGTTTTCGTAACCGTTTAA
>JBEKHL010000094.1:0-2719 GCA_050012295.1 Gammaproteobacteria bacterium | reverse complement strand
CATAATAATATTAGTATTATTACAGCATGGTAAGGGCGCAGAAATGGGAGCTTCGTTTGGTAGTGGGGCATCGCAAACAATATTCGGTAGTCAGGGTACAGGTTCATTTTTAACTAAATTAACTACTGTTTTCGCAATTTTGTTTGCTATAACCAGTATTTCATTAAGCTTTTTTGTTAACCAAGTAAACCGCTCTAAAACTATTTCCGAAATTATTAAACAAGAAGAACAATCGAGACAAGAAATCCCAGAATAAAGCCGATGTGGTGAAATTGGTATACACGCCACCTTGAGGTGGTGGTGGAGAAATCTGTGCCGGTTCGAGTCCGGCCATCGGCAAGGAAATGGAGTTAGATGATTTATTTAAAGAGCTGGATATTTAAAGTTGTTTCATATCAAAATTGAACCAAATTAGCTGTTAATTTATAAAAAAGAGATTGACACTATAATTTTCGAACGTACAGGTACATTCAGATCTATTTTTCTTAAGGTAAGTTTTGTTATTCACAGTGATCTCTTTCTCATAGGGCAGTAAATTTTATTACATCTTAAAAATTTCAGAATGAGAGCCGAGTCTAGCAAGTCTCAATAAATTTTCCTTGATCAATAGCTGATACACCAGAAGCCAATCGCTAGATAGGTGCAATTCTCTATAATTATGCCAATTATGAAATAGAGCATGGTCGCGAAACTTTGCTAGTAATGGTTTTTGGTAGCATAGATTATCAATAACCTGATGCAAAAGTAGCAAATCTTTGCCCTGTTTTTTTGCTTTTTTGTAGTCGCGTTTAAACTGGTTACTACGTTCAATCTTAAGCGGCTCAATCATCTAAATCCTTAAATAGTTCTTTAACGGAATTAAATTTTTTGGCGTTACCATTTTCTAGTTCTTGCATAGCGGCTAGCGTGGTTTTATTGGGGATTTTAATGTCGAATGGTAACCCTTTATTAAGGCAAATTTGTGTGTAAAAAAGTCTTATAGCTTCTGCATTGCTAAGTCCAAGCTTTTTAAGGATCCGCTCGGCATTATTCTTAAGAGCAGGCTCAATTCTGGCATTTAAAGTTTCAGTTTTATGTTGGTTAGCGTGCATTTTTTCTACCTCTAAGTTAAGTATAACGTATGTTATACAAAACAACCAGAAAATTAGTTTTGTTTGCTATTGTTCGTAACCATTCCTAACGGTACAATATCTAAAGTTGGGTGAGATCTTGGGTTAGATTTAAGCCTTACGAATTTTAAGTCAATAAAATCAATGAGTTGCAAGATAGTTCGAGTCCGGCCATCGGCAAGGAAATGGAGTTAGATGATTTATTTAAAGATCTGGATATTTAAAGTTGTTTAGTAGCAAATATAAAAATATCTTTCAAAACTTTATTTTCAAATATAATTATGACTTTTTTCCATTGAAATGGTGAAAAGTCTTGACTTTTCACCATTTTGCTGTATTATAGTCAACATGGATCGCATTCAGACTTCTGCAATTTTAAAAGATTTAAGTAAAAAAATAGTAATACTAGTAGGACCCAGACAATCTGGAAAAACCTGGTTAGCCAAAGAAGTAGCTAAATTTTTTCCTAATAGCGTATATTTAAATTACGATCAAACTCAAGATCAAGAAATTATGCGGGCACAATCGTGGTTAAATACTACAGATTTATTAATATTAGATGAACTCCATAAAATGCCAAATTGGAAAAATTATTTAAAAGGTATTTTTGATACTAAACCAGTCAATTTAAGAATTTTAGTAACAGGTAGTGCTAGATTAGATTTATATGAGCAATTAGGTGATTCTCTTGTTGGTAGGTATTTTAGACATAGATTATTACCATTTTCATTAGCCGAGCTAAGGCAAATTTCTGTTCCGTTGGATATAGAAAAATTATTGTTACGTAGTGGATTTCCAGAGCCATATTTAACAACAGATCCTATAGATGCAGACAGATGGCGTTTGCAGTATATAAGTAGTGTATTAAGTATCGATGTATTTGAGATTGATCAATTACATAATTTAAAATCTATGCAATTGTTATTTAAATTATTACGTAATCGTGTTGGTTCACCAATTTCATTACAGTCTTTAGCAGAAGATTTAGCAATTTCTCCTACCACCGTAAAAAAATATATTCAAATTTTAGAAGCATTATTTATTGTTTTTAGGGTCACTCCATATTCTACAAATATTGTAAGAAGTTTATTGAAAGAGCCAAAATTATATTTTTTTGATGTTGGTTTAGTTCAAGGTGATTATGGAGCTAAATTAGAAAACTTGGTGGCAATTAGTTTGTTAAAACATGTGTATGCTAAAGAAGATTATCAAGCAGAACAATATGCATTACATTATTTGCGTACTAAAGAAGCTTATGAGGTAGATTTTGCCATTATTAAAGATAATAATGTTGAACAAATCATAGAAGTTAAAACTTCAGATCCTAGTCCTAGCAAAGGATTGCTTTATTTTAATAATAAATATAAATATCCTGCTGTACAATTAGTTAAAAATTTACGTAATGATCATCAACAAAAAGAAATCAAAATATTAAATTTAGAAAAATTTTTAGCTGATTTATATATGTAAATTTATATATTCTAAATTAATTGGGAATGCTTGGTAGTTTTCTAACACTTAACGGGTGTTTATAAAGTATTGTTCTAAGCTACTATAACTGTATAATATATTATTATGGGCGGCATTTTAGGGATAGTTTAAGGTTTTAT
>JBEKHL010000093.1:0-3504 GCA_050012295.1 Gammaproteobacteria bacterium | reverse complement strand
AATCCTGTTTAAATGCTCAACCGTTTTTAAAATAATGGCTTTAAAGAATTGTTCCAATGCTACTAACTCCATTCTACCACGAATAAATAGCTCGATACCAAATAACATATAGTCATAATAAGGTAAATGGTAATATAATTGACTTGGTTTGCTCTTATCAGATAAATGATTTATGAGTAACATTAATTTGTTTAATTCATTAAACATTACTTCTTCATAAGGGTTATATGAATGTGAATATTCAATAGTTACAATTTTTTGTGTAGGATGAAATTTAATATCATGTTTAATTAAATCTACCCTTGCTCCAAGCTGATCTATTCCTTTTAAGGTTGAGCCAAACATACATCCGACTGTTGTAAATCTTTTAAATCCAGAAAAATTAAATTTTTGAAAATCATTAGCGGTATTTGTTGATAGCCATGGATAAACGTAAAAGCCAAAATTTTGTTGATTGTTCTTAACTAGAAATGGGAAAAATACTTCTTCTCTACGTGTCAAATTAGCTATAATAAAGTCTTGTTCTGCTTTAACGGTGGTTTCCTGTGGACGATTACTAATTGATAATGATTCCAATATTTGTTCAGAAGTAAAGCCTTCTATCCTAACTAAACCATCATAGTGATTATGTCCATTGTAATAAACAAAAATAGGTTCACCGTTCACTTCAACTTCATTAGCTCGATTTCTAATGTTACCGACAGGATCTATCACATAAATTGGTCTACCATATATCCTCATTAACACATTAATTTCTAAGTCATCTGCCCATTCGTTAGTGTTTCTAACATCATAGATATATTCTTCTATAGTTCTACTAGAATTTGCTTCTATTACGTCTCTATAGTTTTCTACGTGAGCTTCAAGATAATCAGCTACCTCTTGACGTAAAGTAGTTACGTCTTGTCCAAGATAAAGTGCTACTGCATTGTATAAACAATGACCATCCCCAGGTATAAGGGTATATTGTAAACCTGGTAAAATTATAGGTGCAACAACATATTTTTTTAATTCATTTAATAATGCAACAGTTTTGTTAAGTGTTTTAATTGTTGTTTTATTACCTTTTTCTATAAGCGCTGCCTTTGTACTGAAAGTAAGTGTCCTGGAACCTACAGAAAAACTAAATTCGTCACATATTTGGCGTATGTTTTCTAATTTTGTATTAAAATAAAGTTTTCTAAAAGCAGGGTTATTACGTAAACAGGTTAAGACAGGGCTGTCTAATAAGGTATTGTTATAGGTTTCTGTTGATACAAAAGAGCTACAAGTTTCAATTACTACAATTCCTTTGTTAAAAAGTTTTTTATTAATTTCTAAATTACCATAGCGTTTCCATTTTGGGCTTATAGAGCTAATTGAACTGCTGTCACTCATTGGTATAGATGGGTTGCTTGAAGTAGCATCGTCGAAAGCCTCTGTTGAATTTGAACGTAGCCCAAGGCTTAAACTTTCATATTTATCTTTTGAGCTAGTTGTTTCCTTACTATCATCTAATCTCATAAGCTCTATTGATGGAGTGTTAGTAGGTGTGTCTTGTTCACTTATAGTAGTTCTTCCCTGATTGCTCAATAACTCTTCATCGTAAATTCTAAATTGTTCTTGATTACTTAATACGTCCTCACCACAACTTTCAGCTTGTTCATCAGAGTCGTTACTATCATCTTTATTTATACTATTATCCATAACATTACTTTCTCCAACAAGTATAAATTATATTTTAACTTCTCAACATAACTAATACAAATTGTTTAATCATTATTATTAAACTCGAAAGATACAATAAGTTTCTAGGTGAATTAAACTTTGGAGAAAATTATATACTATAAATATGTTTTGTAAAAGCCCAAAGTAGATTAAATATTATATTTTAACACTGTACAAAAATAATTTTCGTGGTGTACTGAAAATTTATTCTATTAAATAATGCTATATATGACATTTTTTTAGGCCTATTAAAATGTCTTCTACTGCTGTATTGTCTGTATTTTCAGCAATAGTAGTAACATTTTTATGAGCATAGGTTAATATATCGTGTTTTACTAGGTTGCTCAAGCTATTTTGGCAACACCCAAAATAAAATAGAAGACCTTTTTTGCTAATAAGATCATAACTTACTATAGGATCTATCGTAGTTATATTAAAAACGGTTGGATAATTAACCCTTGATTCTTTTGATTCTTTAAATTTTGCGTAGCTAACTTGTATTTGTTTTTCTGAAATAGGTAACAGAGAACAGGTTTCATAGTCTTTTCCTTCTTTGCAAGCAACTAAAATCATAACTGCATTAGCAATTTTAAATAAGTCTTCTAAAGTATTTATTTTTTTATCAGAAAATTTAATAAAATCGTTCCATACTTGTTTATGCCTTAAATTAAAGTTATTGTCTTGTAATTTTCTTAGACAATGTTGAACTAAAAGTTCTTCTTGTACTTTTTCTTGTTCTGGATTTAATTCATCCAATTCATTATTAGGCTCTATACCTAACGCTGATAGGATCATTTCAAAATCCTGTTTAAATGCTCAACCGTTTTTAAAATAATGGCTTTAAAGAATTGTTCCAATGCTACTAACTCCATTCTACCACGAATAAATAGCTCGATACCAAATAACATATAGTCATAATGAGGTAAATGGTAATATAATTGACTTGGGTTGCTCTTATCAGATAAATGATTTATGAGTAACATTAATTTGTCTAATTCATTAAACATTACTTCTTCATAGGGGTTAGAAGCTTTTGGATTAAAATCAATCGTAGATATTTTTTGTTCTTTATGAAATTTAATATCATGTTTAATTAAGTCAAGGCGTGCTTCAAGTTGATCTATTCCTTTCAAGGTTGAACCAAACATACATCCAGCAGTTGAAAACCGTTTAAATCCAGAAAAGGTAAAATTTTTAATATCATTAGTATTGTTTGTTGATAACCATGGATAAATGTAAAAGCCAAAATTTTGTTGATTATTTTTAACGGAGAAAGGGAAAAAAACTTCTTCTCTACGTGCAGAGTTAGCAATAATTAAATCTCGCTTTTCTTCAAATTTATTATCTGTTTCAGTATAATTTTGTAATTTATCTAGTAATAAAGTGGTTTTTTTAAGAGTTGCTGCTATTGTTTTCTTTTTGCTACTTTGATTTATAATTGTTGCTATTTGACTAAAAAAAAGTTTTCTTGAACCAATAAAAAAACTAGATTCATCGTTTAAAGAACCTTCAACTGTTTCTATCTGTTTACCATAAGGCTTAATGACTATAACTCCCATTTTAAACAACTTTGTGTTGATTTCTAAATCTTGATAGTTATACCAGGCTTGATTAGCAACCTCATTATTTTTCTTTTCCGTACTTCTACCCATACTCCTATCCGTACGTCTATAAAATAAGTTATAAAATAAGTTATTAATTACATTATTTAAAAAATACCATTTCATTGTATTCTACTAATTGTCAATACTGCCACCAAACCGTCAACATCATTTTTTATTCTAAAGATTACAAGAT
>JBEKHL010000092.1:0-2830 GCA_050012295.1 Gammaproteobacteria bacterium | reverse complement strand
GTACATGTTACTACTACTTACTTTAGCAAAAATTGGTTCTTTTTTACCACATAAATTAAGTTCTGCTTCAGCATTTTGCATATGTGGGTGAACTTTATCTACTTTTAAAGTTATATGTGCAGTAGTTATATGATCAAACTTATGTTGTAATTTATGTATCATATTATTTATTTCTGTCTCCAATGCAGGGGTAATTTCTATATGATGTCCAGAGATAGTAATATTATTATTGGTATTCATAACGTTAAACTCCTTAATATCTAAACTTTAAATTCTTGCCCTAAATATACTTCTTTTACTTCATTATTATTTATTATTTCCTCCATATTACCTTTAGCTATTAATTTACCATCATTCATTATATATGCTTGATCACAAATATTTAAAGTCTCTCTAACATTATGATCAGTTATTATGATGCCTATGTTTTTTTTAGCTAAAGATAATAGGATTTTTTTTATCTCGGTTATTGCTATAGGATCTACTCCAGCAAATGGTTCATCTAATAAAATAAATTTTGGATTGGCGGCTAAGGTTCTAGCAATTTCTAATCTGCGACGTTCTCCTCCAGATAAGCTGATCCCCAAAACATCTTTTAAATGAATTAAATTAAATTCTTTCAGAAAATATTCTAGTTGTTCATTGTTATAACTAGTAGTTGTATTATTTACTATTTGTAATATAGCTAAAATGTTATCTTTTACAGATAATTTTCGAAATACTGAAGGCTCTTGGGGTAAATACCCAATCCCTAATTTTGCTCGTTGATGAACTGGTAAAAAGGTTATTTCTTTATTGTTTAACCAAATTGATCCGGACTCACACGTAGTTAATCCTAGAATCATGTAGAAACAAGAAGTTTTACCTGCTCCGTTTGGACCTAATAAACCTATAATTTCTCCTTGTGGCAGTTCCATAGAAACATTATTTACAATTTTACGTTTGTTATAATATTTAGTTAGATTTTTTATGGTTAATATGTTTTTCATAGTTTTTTTATGGTAATTTTATTTAGTAGCTAGATATTTAGTTGAAACATTTTTATGCAATTCTAACTGATTTTGTTTCAGGTTGGCGTTCATGCCTGTTCCTGTGATTACTAATCCAACTTTAGTTATAGTTACATCTTTTGTGGTAGAAGCTAACTCAGTAGATGGATTAAATTCTAAGTAGGAAGTATTTAAAGTAAATCCAGTTGATTGGTTATAAGCGTGTTGTTGGTTTATGTAAACATTATTAAATAATTTTATAAGACTTATATTATCATTTAACGTGGTATTAGTGTGCATAATATTGCCAAAGTTGGCAGTAATATTATAAACCTGCCCTGTAGGTTTATAGATAACAATATTTGGTTGTTTAACAATAGAATATTGCTGTTCTGGATAGAATTGCCAAGACGCAGCAATTATAGAATTTTTTAACAAGCCCTGTTCATCGTAATTATGTATATTTAAATTATACATATATTCTTGAGTATTATTAGTGATTTTTTGATTAGGTTCTTTAGTTTGCAATTTTGTAAAAACAAACCAAAAAACAATTAAAGAAATTATTATTAATATTGAAAAAATGAAGTTGTGTATAGATAATTTTTGCATTTTTAATTAATATAATCCTTATAATAGCCCGGCTTGTAATAAATCATGCATATTAAAAATCCCTGCTATTTCTTGGTTATTTACAACCGGTAACGAAAAAATTTTATTGTTTTCCATAATTTTTATAGCTTCTATGGCTAATGCCTCAGAAGAAATAGATTTAAATTTTTTATTAATTACATCTATTAATTTTATATTGTTAATATCTAGCCGTTGATCTATTATCCTTCTTAAATCACCATCGCTTAATACCCCAGTAATTTTTTTTGGGTTATTATTATCAGAAATAATAAGTAAACCGAAGCATTTTTTAGACATTTCTACAACAGCATCGAGAAAACTAGTGTTTTCGTTAACTACAGGAATTTTTTCTCCAGTATGCATTATATCTGATATTTTTAATAATAAGCGTTTACCTAGTCGGCCACTAGGGTGGTAACGTGCAAAATCTTTATGATCAAACTCTCTAGCTTGTAATAGACTAATGGCTAAAGCATCTCCGATAGCTAAAGCTGCAGTAGTACTGGTAGTTGGTGCTAAATTTAATGGACAAGCTTCTTGTTGAACGTTAACTAAGATATGTAAATCTGCATGTTTGGCTATTTTAGAGTTAGAATTACTAGTAATAGCAATTATTTTGGTGGAAAATCTTTTTAGCATTGGCAATATAGTTATTAGTTCGTCTGTTTCCCCAGAATTAGAGAAGATTAAAATTAAATCTTGTTCACTAATCATCCCTAAATCGCCGTGAGATGCATCGGCTGGGTGAATAAAAAATGCGGGGGTACCTGTGCTAGCCAGAGTAGCTGCAATTTTTCTAGCAATGTGGCCAGATTTTCCCATACCAGTAACTACCACTTTACCTTTACAGGCCAAAATTACTTCGCAAATTTTATTAAAATTTTCGTCTATAGTATGGATTAGTTGTTCTATAGCCTTAGACTCTAATTCTAGTACTCGTCTAGCAGTAGATAAAAAATCAATTTTAACTTTGGTTGTCATTAGCCGTAAACCCAACTTGTGTTAGTTTTTAAAATAATTAATAACTTAATGTATAGACATATCATACTATTATTATAATATAACTATATCAAGCTGGCACTGTTGCAAGGGTGCGACTAAAAGTGTAACTTATGCCTAACATAAGCCATCCACCCGGCAGCTAACGCTGCCACCCTCCTTCGAAGCGAAGGAGGGTAAGTTTATCGTACATTTTATATTATTCTCTA
>JBEKHL010000091.1:0-3009 GCA_050012295.1 Gammaproteobacteria bacterium | reverse complement strand
TTTCAACAAAATATTCCTAATATATATGCTGATCGATTACGCATTAAACAAGTTTTAATAAGTTTAATTCTTAGATCAATAGAAAACTCACCTAAAAATTCAGAAATATCTATAGCCAGTCAATATTATTTGGAAGATAATTGTGGTTGGTTTAAAATTACAATAATAGATCAAAGTTTTGGTTTAAATGAGTCTGAATTAACCGACATAGAAGAAAAGTTTAATGGGATCGAAGATATCGCTATATTTGAGTTTACCAAAATGAAAATAGAATTTATTGAAAAACTGGTTTCCATGCATAGGGGTAA
Organism: Gammaproteobacteria bacterium; assembly: GCA_050012295.1. GTDB lineage: Bacteria > Pseudomonadota > Gammaproteobacteria > UBA6186 > Azoamicaceae > UBA6186. The sequence continues at coordinate 2,701 of JBEKHL010000091.1, read as the reverse complement.
ATTACAAATAATAAATAAATTGCATGAAGGTAGGGAGGTTCAATTGTTGCTGCCTTTGCTATTACAAGAAGATTATACCTCGAAAAATGATATTATATATTTTGCAAATAAAAATTAATTAAAACATTAGTCATGTTCCAAATAAAACTATTTTAAATCCAAAAATAATAGTATACAATTCACCCTGTTATAAAAACCAAAAATATATTATGTAGTTATAGACTCTCTGATAAAGGAAAATATGCCTAGTTATAATTCATTTGATAAAGAATTGCTTTTTGTGTCGTTGACTAGTATTGACATTAAAAGTGTTGGTGTTTATTTTGAAAACAATAAAAGTGTTAATAAATATTCTAGGAAACAGTCGAAATTTGCATGTTCTTTTATGAATACCAATATGGGATTGTTTGCTATATCTAGACATACCGTTGGATCAGGTTCTAGCGGTAAGGTAAAAGTTGGTAAAAACGTACATACTGGAGACATAGTTGCTGTTAAAATACAATTATTAAATGTGAATAATGTACTTGATTTTGTTGATAATTTAGATGAACCCAAAATACTTGGTCAGCTAGGGCAATTATATGCCGTGACGGAAAGATGGTGGTGTGGTGTACTGCCAAATGAAGGTTGGGTAAATAAACATGAACAAGAATCTAAGTATAGAACTAAAAAATATAATTTTAAATTTTATATTTTTAGTAAGTTTTTTGAAGGTATAACGTTATTTAAATATTTTGAAAATTATGCACCAACATTGGAAAAAATTTTGCGAATAATAATAAAAGTATTAGAAAAACTAGAAATGCTTAATAAACAAAACATAATTCATGGCGATTTAAGTTTCAGTAATATTTTAATTAACAAAACTCCTAAAGGAGAAATAGATATTAATTTAATTGATTTTGGTTTGGGCGGCGTTTTATGCAATGGTATTAAAAAATTTCCAGTAATAGATTATAGATTTGCTAAAAAAAGTTATGTTCCGCCAGAGTGTGACTACACAAAAGTATTATATAAAGTTATACCGGAATTGGTGACTTTTAAAACTACAGGATCACTTGCACTTCAAGAACTTTATACGATTAATTGTTTAGCTAGAGAAAAGTATGGGTTTCAAACCATAACTTCAGACTTATATAGTTTAGGATGGGGTATCTATAAGTATGCTGGTGCACAACAAGATCGTACATTACGTAAATTACAACGGCATACTTATATATAATGAATCCATTTAACAGAGAACCATTACAGTTAGTTACTGCTAAATATAAAGAACAATTGATCAATCTAACAAGCAAACCTCTTGTTTATGGGCTTGTTTATGCTTTAAATAAGGCTAGCATTAATGATAGTTCAAGTTGTGGTAGCGTTGACAGGCGCAGTCGGGATGGTTTAAGTAATTCTAGCAATGGCATAAGTTCTGATAGTTTAGATGATATTTCAAGCAGCATTATGCCAAAATATAAAATCGGCTAAAAATTAATAGGCGTCCAATAAGTCCATATAGCTGATTTTAATCTTACCCTTGAGGTACAGGTCCAAAATTAAGTAGCCAGCTCTTTTGCGCGTCATATTAAAATACTATTGCGTATTGTCAATAATTTGTGCTATTAATAAAAATATAGATTGGTTTGTGAATCATAAATAAAAATTATCTTGCTTTAATATAATTATAAAAAAAACTGCAATAATATTTTAGGTGCCGCTATGGTTAGAGAGATGTTTTTTGAATTAAAAACAAATCAAATTATGCATAAAAACCATATACAGGAGATCTATAGTTTTATTCCAGTTATAAAAATGCTTGAGTTGGTTAATAAAAATGCCTTGATAATTTTTGATGTTGATGATGTGCTAATAATGCCTGGATATGACGATGATTTTAAACATCCATATCGAGCACATCTATGGCAAGAGCTTAAAAATCGATTATCTACAGAAAAAATAGAAATTTTACAAAGTAGCGTTATGGCTACAATTAAACGGAATTTAGTAGAGCAACGAATAGTTCAGATGTTTGCTTATTTGCAATCGCAATATATACCAACAATGGCGTTAACTGCTATGGGTACTGGTAGATTTGGCGTTATCAAAAAAATGGAACATATTAGAATTAAAGAATTAAACGATGTTGGTATTTCTTTTTTGCCATTAACTCCACTAAAAGGTGAAAAACTAGCTCCTGAGCTAGAAAATACTAATATGATTTGTTCAGATTGTAAGGGTGTGCCAATGCTGAAGTCTGGTATTATTTTTACGGCGGGGGTAGATAAAGGGGTAGTGCTAGATTATATGTTTAGTAAATATAATTATTACCCTAAAACCATTGTTTTTGTTGATGATAGTATTAATAATCTTGAATCATTAAGAAAACAGTGTATTAAATTAAAAATAGATTTTCATGGTTTTCATTATGTGGCTGTATCATTAATGTCTATGCAAGTTATAGATGAACATTTAGAAAAGTTACGTTTTAAAATTTTAGAATTAGAGTGTTCTTGGGTGAGTTATAAGGAATTAATAAAAAATTTTAAGAGTATGTGAAACTCTCTTGGCTCACATCGCTGAGTATTTATTATCGGTAAATTTCAGGAGACCTGTCGCATTTGCTAAATTAATTAGCATATAAAATACAATACTACATTTTTTAATTTTATTTGCAATAGTTAATAATAAATTTTTAGAATTTAATTAAATT
>JBEKHL010000090.1:0-5960 GCA_050012295.1 Gammaproteobacteria bacterium | reverse complement strand
ACCAACAGAAGAAAAAGAAGCTATAAAGCTACGGGAACAAAAAGATAAATTATTTTCTCAAGGTAAATCAATTGTAAAATTAATTGCAGAAGGAAAAACTTTTCAGGATATTTATTTTTCAGAAGATATTGTTAAATATACTGGAAATATAAACCCATACATATTTTTGCAAAATACTGCAAGAAATTATTTATACCGTAAAGCCGTTAATAATAATCATGCTTGCGTACCAATGCAACATGGTCCAGAAACAGATAGCCCATTTAAAGACAATCCTAATGTTAGTCCAAGTTCTGAGGGACCTCGAATGCATATTTATAAAAATCACATTTTTTATACTGCTAATGAAAGTCAAAGAGTTCAACTGTGTTTAGTTAAAGGGTTTTTAGAAACTAATTCGCCAGGCATGGCTCCTTGGCCTAATTTCTCTATGGAAAAATGGCATCCTGTTATTGAAAAACAAATTAGATTGAAGCAAAAAATTCCAACTAAAACTAAATTAGCATATGATCTATATATGCTATTAGATAAATTAGAAAAAAACCATACCACTATTACAAATAAAGAAATAAAAGATCTTGAATTTCAAATAAAAACATATAAAAAAGAGATGGGCAATAGGCCGTCAGATTTGTTGCCAAAAGACTTGGAAACAAAATATAATACCATAAAGCTAAAATTTATGGGAAACAATTCAGGAGGTTTGGTAAATTTTGCTGAAAATCCAATAACTTTTGATAGACAAACAGCTCAACTTGAGAGTGGTTATACAGCAAGCCCTACTGCTGGCTCGCCCCAAGCATTATTATCGTCATCCTCTCCTCATCACGCTAACGCTAGCTCTTCTAGTTCTGCAGTAGTTGATACTGCCAATCCATTAACAAGACCATCCAAAAGAGCTAATAGAAAGATTGTTTTTGGAGATAATACTATAATACCACCTCAACCACAGCGCACTTCTCCAACACCATCGTCACCACAAGCTTCTCCAACGCTGCTCAACAACATCACTACTAATTCAACAGGTGAAAGAAGGGATAGCCTAGCCAGACGAATATCATCGGTTGGTTTAGGTTTAGTTGACGCCGACCCATTGAATGCAGATGAAGATGTACTATCAGCGCCAAAGATTTATGATACCACTGCTCCTGCTTGTAATACAGATTTACTAAACAGAAGAGGTAGTCAAGGCAAGCTATCTATACAGCGTCCTCAAGAACAAGAATTTTCATTGTCTGGGATGAGGAAAGAGGAAGACGATAAAAGTGCCAGCCCTAGTCCTACGACACAACAACAGAAAAGTAGAGACCAGAAAGGTAAAAATAAAAAATTTTAAATAATATTAAAAAAAAAGGAAAATAATCATGAAAAAACATTGGGAATCAATTAAAGCCAAAGCTAAAGATAAAGCAAGAGAACTAAAATTAATTCAAACTAGTGTATACAAGGACATGTTACACATAGAACAAGCTATTATTGACAGTAATGTTGAACCTTGGGTAGGTTATCATAATAATCCATCCGCATGGGAACTATTGTATTCCAATCTTTTATCTTATAATGAATTTCATTCTAATGAAAACCCAAAAAAGAATTTTGGTAAAGACTATTTAGATGCAGCTAAAGCTCAATATCAAAAAGTATACGATCATTACATGGCTGATCCTAATGCAAACACTAAACTTAAACACAGTTTAACGACTTTATTGGTTGACATCGAACATGAAATAAAAAAATGTGAACGTAAATGTAAATCACAAGACAATAAGATGTAAAAAATTCTAAATAATGCATACTTATAATTCAAAATAAATTAAAATACTATTAATAAATACCGGGAAAACACCTAAACCTAATGCTAAGATGCCGTTTATAGATAATGATAATACTGCTGGCCAAGTAGTTTTTAATTTAAAAATTTTAAAATTATTTATATTGTAATCACTATTTTCGGTAACATTTTCTACAAAATACATAGCTTTAATTATGCGTAAATAATAAAACAAACTAATTACTGACAACAATACCGCAACAATAGCTACCAAAATTAAATTAGCATCTATTAAAGATTTTATAATTAACAATTTTGCATAAAATCCTATGGTTAATGGGAACCCAATCATAGAAAACAATATAATTAATAGCATACCGCCCAACCATGGATGTTGTTTGCCAAACCCTCTAAAATCTTTAATTTCATCAAATTCAAGATCAGCTTTACTAAACATAGCCATTACACCAAACAAACCAATGGCCATTAATGCATATAGCACTACATAAAAATTAGCTGCTGTTCTACCGGCCGTACTATTGGTCACAAATCCTAATAAAATAAAACCAGCATGACCAATAGCCGAATAAGCTAATAAACGTTTAATGTTTGTTTGTAATATGGCTCCAATGTTACCAATTATTAAGGATAAAACTGAAATAAATATTAATAATATTTGCCAATAGTCATTAAATAATTTAATAAATACTTCGTTGATTATTCGGCTAAAAATAACCACTGTTGCAATCTTCGGTAATGTGGCAAGCAACATAGTAACGGGTATTGGTGCTCCTTGATATATATCTGGAACCCACATATGCATAGGAACTAAGTTTAGTTTAAAAAATATAGCAACTAGAACCAATATAGCACCGACTTTAAATAATATAGTAACATGCTGAGTTTGAATAAAGCTATTAATTACTTGAAAATTTAAATTGCCACTAGCACCATATATTAAAGACAATCCGTATAATAATATTCCAGAAAATACAGCGCCAATTATAAAATATTTAATAGAAGCTTCTATATTAATTTCTTTAGATTCTAATCCTACCAATGCATATATTGGATATATAAAAATCATCAACATAAAACTGCTAATAATTAATTTAAAAAAATTAATTTGACAATTTATAGTTAAGCTATTATTAAAAAAATAAATATTTTTGTCTGTTATATATAAATTTTTGAAATTATAACAAATACTAACTATTATCCCAATGAGCCCTAATTGGGTAAAAATATAGCTAGTTATACGATACTTGCGTGATATAAATACATCCCACAACAAAATAAAACAAGATAAACTAGCAATTAATATTTCTGGTAACATTAGCGTATTTATAATCATATTAAGAAATCGCTCTGATAAAATCTAAAGTGGAATTATTTAATATATTTAACATTGGCGCCGGCCAAATACCTAACAATAAAATTAAAATAGCGCTACCGCCAAGAACTAAGGTTTCTTTATAATTTAGATCTGTTAAAATTTTACTATGATTATGCCCATCATGATCCAGTTCACCAAAAACTACTTTTTTGTACATGCATAATGTATAAACTACTGATAATATTAAACTAGTAGAAGCCATAACGGCTAGCAAATAACTAACTTTAAAGCTTGCTAAAATAATTAATAATTCTCCAGCAAAACCGATAGTACCAGGTAAAGCTACGTTAGCCAAACAAAACACCATAAATAATTTAGTAAAAATTGGCATCGAATGAATTATCCCGCTAAAATCCTCGAGGTTATAACTACCTACTCGTTTATAAAGCGCCCCAATAGAGAAAAACAGGGCTGCGGAAATTAACCCATGGGATATCATTTGAATTATAGAACCATTCATACTTAATATTGCCAAATTGATGTCTTGGTCTCGTTGAACTAAATTTATAGCTATAAACAGTCCCATAGTAATAAATCCCATATGAGAAATAGAAGAATATGCTATTAACTTTTTTAAATTTTTTTGAGCAACAGTTATAAATCCAATATACACTATAGTAAACAAAGATCCCCAAATAACAAACTTAGATAATAACAAGCAAGCATCAGTAACAATTGGCAATAAAAATCTAATCATTGCAAAAGCACCAATTTTTAACGTAATAGCAGCCAAGACTACCGAACCTTCCGTTGGAGCTTCCACATGCGCATCTGGCAACCAGGTATGAAAAGGAACTATAGGAATTTTTATAGCAAAGGCAATAAAAAGCGCTACAAATAAATAAACTTGTTGTTTTATTGTTAAAGTTAACAAGTAAAAATTTTGGATCACAAAAGATTGTTCTAAAGAAAATCCAGAATTAATAGCAGTTTTATGTAAATAAATAATAGCTATTAAAAATAACATTGACCCTAAACAAGTATATAAAAAGAACTTTATAGTTGCATAAACACGTTGCTGCCCACCCCAAATTCCTATTATCAAAAATAACGGAATTAACATGGATTCAAAGAACATATAAAATAATATGGCATTAGTTGCCGCAAATACTCCATTTATTAAACCATTCATAATTAAAAAACAGGCCATATACTTAGATCTGTTTGGTGTAGGCTGTAAACTGATTATTAATACTAACAAGTTAACCACGCTAGCTAACACTATTAGCAATATTGAAAAACCGTCCACTCCTAATGCGTAATAAATCCCTAAATTTGGCAGCCATTGGTAATGTTCTATAAATTGCCAGCCATGACCTACAATATTAAAATTTTTTAACATTAAACAACTTAAAAATAAATTCACACCGCCGATTAACACAGCCAAATAACCAGTCTGTTTTTTATTAATTAATAAAACTAATATTCCGGTTACAATTGGCAACCAAATTATTATGCTTAATATATTATTTAATATATGTTGAAAAGTAAGCATGATATTATTATTAATACTCCAGTTAACATTAGAAATAAGTAATGATATAAATAACCAGTTTGTAATTTTTGAATAGTTTTAGAAAAAACCACAACAACTTGAGTAACATTATTGATTAGCAATCGTTCGATTAACAATCGCTCTATTATGTTGGTAAAAAATCTAGAAACAAATTGCGTAGTGCCTATTATTAACTGATTGATTTCATTAAAAAAATATTGACGTTTAAAAAAATTATACACAAACAAAAAGTCATTTTGCATTATTTGATTTAATATTTTAGCCAAGTGAGGTTTTTTTATATAAAGAACAAAAGCACTTATTATTCCAAAAATAACACACAAACCCGAATTACTAATAAAACCATATAATACCATTTTTATAACCCCAGAAAAGTCATGGTTTACATACTCTTTAATAACATTATGTGTTGGTAACACAAAAATACTTTCCCCAAACAATTTATTGTTCAAAACCGGGTATATTAATACAACACCTAAAATTACAGCTAAACCTGACAAAATAATCAATGGATTAGTAATAATCCTAGATGATTCTATATGTTTTTCCGGTTTATGCCCCTCTGGTTTGTGGAATATAGTAAAAATTAATCTAAAACTATAAAAAGCTGTTATAAACATACTTAACAATAATAAATAATATGCCTTTTTAGCGAAAGGCAAACCAGATAATGCAACTGAGCTTAAAATTAAATCTTTAGAAAAAAACCCAGAAAAACCAGGGAAACCACACATTGCTAAAACACCGATTAGCATGCACCAATAAGTTATTGGTAAATATTTTTTTAATTGAGGCATGTTATGTATGTTTTGTATTTGATTAACAGCCAACATTATTGAGCCAGCCCCTAAAAATAGTAATGCTTTAAAAAATGCATGGGTTATTAAATGAAACATCCCTGCAACATATGCGCTAGCACCCATAGCCGCTACCATAATACCCAATTGTGATATGGTTGAATAAGCAATAATACGCTTTATATCATTTTCTATAGTTGCCAAAATTCCCATTAAACAAGCGGTTAATGCACCTATTAATAATATAATATTCAAACAATACTCACTATATTCAAAAACAGGAGACAATCTAGCAAGTAAAAACACCCCTGCTGTTACCATTGTGGCCGAATGGATTAAAGCAGAAGCTGGCGTTGGAGCCTCCATAGCATCTGGTAACCATACATGTAATGGTATTTGAGCCGATTTCGCCATAATCCCTATAAACAACAATATACATATTAAATTAATAAATTGAGTGTTTTGTGGTAAAATTTTAAA
>JBEKHL010000089.1:0-3170 GCA_050012295.1 Gammaproteobacteria bacterium | reverse complement strand
AAAAAAATATCGTTATTATGATAATTATTTAGTAGCCCATACATTTGTGATGAAAACGTACTATCTGGTTGGCAACCTGTATTTGGATCATTTGGATAAAAGGCGAAAACGATATTACCAGCACCTGAAACATTAACCAGTACAATACCACGTGATTGAATATTGCAATTTCCATAGTTGTCTAATGTAATACTTCCTAGTCCATCGCCATCATTGATAGTTGTTATACCTTGCATATTTGTTGTAAAAAAATGATACACATCGTTGCCACTTTCATCAGTTATGCTATTCATACCATTAAACGCCCAATACTGATCGTCCCCACTTTTGCCATCTAAAACATCATCATAATCACCAGAACCCCATAATAAATCATCATGATTATCGCTACCTGTAATGACAAAATTATATGCGGTATTTAAAGGATTCTCTAAACTACCAAGAAGACTCCCAACTAACGCAGTTTTTCTATTTACCAAGTAATAAGAATTCAAGTCAGATCTCAAAAAAAAGCCAGAAAACCCTTCCTGCACTGAGAATATAGGCCAGCCATTTGTCTGATCTGAAAAAACATATGGTTGCCCAGTTACAGGATTAAATTGCGTTAAAATATTACCCATATTATGTTGTTGTAGCGTATATTCAATATACTCAGGTATTAATTGTAACCCTAGATTACTACCTAGTAATGATCCCATAGGCAAGACACCTCCAACAACATTAGCCAATATAAAATTAATTGCTTGGGTCGTAATAGAAGGATACGTATAAGGCGGGAATACTCTGTATATGGGGTAGTATGCCCAAGCCCCGCCAAAGTTCCTATTTGTAATTTTACTCTATTTTTTGGCTCTCAAATCGCTGTCTAAACCGTAAATATTTATTTCCACAAAATACTACACTTTGATTGACTTTTGATAATGTTCATGGTAAAGTTTCTTTTAGAAACTTTAGTTTATCCTGAAAATTTCGGTGTTTTTTATAATAACATTTCAAGGTGGTATTTGTTTTTAATTAAAATTATAGCCATTTTAGATTGTTTGTCATAAATCCACTTTTTTGATATTTTTGATAAAAATAATTAATTGATCTTTTAAGCCTTTTATTCTTAAGCTTTTAACTGAGATCAATAATATCAAGAAAGGCTTGTTGTGCTGAAGATAAATCCATTTCAGAAATCATGTTGCTTGACGTATCATTTACTTTTCTATCTAGTTCATTATTAATAGCAGTAATTAAACGTAGAAATTGATAATTTTTAGCCTTAATCTCAGAATAAAGTGGTAATAAATCTGCTAATAATCCTTCTCCTTCAGTCCACCCAAAACCTTCTTCTTTATTGATATAGATTTCTAGCAATACACCTTTATCATATTGTTCACAACTAATGACATGCTTAATGTCGTATTTTTTTAGTTCTTCAATATTTACTTGTCCAGGTTTATACTTAAACATGAGCTGAATAACGCCATAATTGCTAAGATAAAAGAATACATCAAAATATTTTAATAACAGTTTTTTAGAATCACCACGAAAATTACCATAATTATAAACATAAGATGCACCATGAGTACCTACATTTGCCCTGCTAGACAACGATGCCATTTCTTCTCGTGCTTTTTGTGAAATCGGAGCTTTGATTCTGCAAAATTCATAGTATTGATACCCACTCATAGTTACACCTTTTGATTATTTTGCTTGGCTAATCTAATTTTTCTTATTAAAGATCTTTAATAAATTATTGATTAATAAATTTAATGTTTCTGTCATAATAATAAAATCTGCTGTAAAACGATCTGTTTCACAATCTAAAGGATACATTTTTGTTGCAGAAATAATTTGTTCTCCATATTTTACACTACCTAAGTTAAAGTTTTCTTTTAAAACAAAAGTGATCTGATCTTGCCAAGTAATTACTATTTGATCTACTTGATAACCATCTTTTAAAAACAATTGAATTCCTTGCGAAAATAAATCTTGTCCCTGACATCTAATAAGCTTACTGATTTTTCTTGGTTCTTTCAATACACAAGTGTTTTCTATATTTAATGGCTTAGGACAGTTTTCTTGCTGTAGCCAATTAGTCATAATTGTTGTTAGATTTTTTACAGGTAATGGTTTTAATTCTAGATCTTCTATGGTTTTTTGCAGCACAGCAAGAAATGTTTCTGTTTTTTTAGAATTAATAGTGTTTAATATTAACCATTTATTAGTAAGATCAAAATATGCATAAATTTTATTGATCTTGCTAAATGCTTTTGGTAATAAATTGCTGTAAATTTGATGTTTTAAGATTAATTTTTCTTTATTAGAAACGGTACGTTGATGAGTTGTTTCAATTTGCTTTATAGTAGCTGCTAATTCTTGTTGAATAACATAGATTGGTACTATTTTTTCTTCAGTTTGTAGACAAATCATTTCATAATTTTTATAACTATAAATTAACGAACCATCTTCTTCGTCTACAGGGGCAATCCATCCGGCTGCGAAAGGCATACTTGTACTGCATGGCTCAAATGTTAATTTTTCTAATTGTTCTTCTAAAGAATTTATTTGGCTTAAAATTTCAAATACTTTAATTTGTTTAAACCACATGATTATGATCTTCTTCTGATATAATAACTTTCTTTTTAGCAGAAGCAGCCCGCTCTTGTAATTCTACATCTATATACTGATCAGTAATAGAGCCGGAACTATGTCCGGCATCATCTCTAACATGTTCCCGTGGCCTAATTTTAACATCATCTGATATTCCGGTATGCCTTAACCAATGTACCGTAGCAGAGCGTAAAATTTCAGCTTCATCTAGTAATTTTTGCTCAGTTAATTGTTTAATAGCTTCATCAAAACAATTTTGGACAATTATACGTATAGCTCTGGTAGATGTCATCGGTCCTTTGCCGATCTGTTTTGGCAGCAATGGAGTACGATCGTTTGGAGTAGGAAATACTGACAACCCTAAATGTACCCTCCATCTCTTTAATGCCTTTAACATAGCGCCACTAACAGCAATTTGTCTTGCTTTGTTACCTTTACCAACAGTTTTAAACCACCAATCTCCATTAGGATCTCGAAAAAAATCACACATTCTAGGCGACCAGCGTAGAGTAGAAGAGAGTTCTGATATTCTGAGATACATGCCATACAATATATTCATTATAAACAATGTT
>JBEKHL010000088.1:0-3325 GCA_050012295.1 Gammaproteobacteria bacterium | reverse complement strand
TAGGATCAGTTTTTAATGCTGTTATAGGATATAAACCATCTTTTGCTATTAACAAATTATCAATAATTTTTACTGCATATTGAGGGAAATGTTCATCAATAATCTTAGTTAATCGTTTTTCTTCTTCTAAGATGGAATTACCAATTAATGTTTGTAGCGAAGTGTATGCAGGAATAGGAATATTATGATCTTTAAGATAGGACAGTAAATCTTTAAAAATATTAATAGGAGCCACGTTATATTTGGCAAGATTATTAATTTTTTCATAGATTAATTGATTTAGTTTCGTCTCTGAACTAATATTAAGTAATTCATAAACTAATTGTTTGATCTTAATGATGGTGTTTTTTGAGGGTAATTGATACGTTAGTTTATTAGTACTGATAGCAAAAATGGTTTTAGTAATATAGATTAGATCCAGGTGGCTTTTTTTAAAACAGATCCTGTAAAAAATGGTTTTTGCTTTAAAATAGCCCAACATTAATATAAAGTAAATTTTATTTTCAGGTTTTTTTAAAATGTTAACAAACGCTAACTCTCGTTGTGATAAATAAAAATAATGTTGTCGTTCACTATCTGAGAATAGTGGGTAATCATAAATTGCTTTAATTTCGCATTCTGTTAACAAATGTAGCCTTTTATTGCTGCTAATCTTTTTTACTCCTTTGTATTAGCAAAGGAACTAGCAAGTAATTTACCTGCTGCGTTTTGATTAAATAATTGCCCTTCTTCAATATATTCTCTTACCGTATTATCATTTTTCCAGCCACCTTGACGTTTGATCCATTCGAAATCAACACCAATGTTAGCGGCACTGGTAGCAAATCCACGACGCAAACTATGACTTGATAAATCATCAACAAAATCAAAACCACATTGTCGTGCTAAGGTTTTAATTATGGTATTAACACTGTTTAAATGTAGTGATTCTGATTGTAATATGTTCCAGCGATTAACACCTCTAAAAATAGCTCCTTGTTGTATTTTTGAAACTTCTAACCATTTTTTTACCGCAGCTACTGGACATACTGCATTTTGACCGTAAGGTAGCGCTTTAATTTTGCCTACACCATCTTGATCTGTTTTGGAACGGGGGATCAAAACCATTAACCCTTGAGTTTCAAATCGCAACTGTTCAACAGTAATAGCAATTAATTCACTACGCCTAAATGCTCCAAAATAAGCCAATTGAATCAAAGCACTATCGCGTAGTGCTTTTAAATTATTTTGTTGGTTTAAATACGCCACTATTTTGTCAATATGCTCTGGATATAAGGCTTTTGCCTTACGTTTTGGTTGACCGTGAGTACGATAGATCCCTTTTAATAACTTTTTTATTTCTGCTGCTTGAGTTGGATCTGGAAAATTTTGGTAAGAATGCCAATGTGATATAGCGGTTAAATGTAGCGATAAGGTTCTAGGGTTTAGTAAAGGTGCTTTATTGGTAATATATCTTGCAAGCTCAGGTTCAGTAGCAGGTAACAAACCACCAGATTTTTCAAATTGCCTAATGGCTGTTTGATAAGTTCGTCTAGTGTTATCTGCGGTTGCTTTAGACAAGTAATCCTGCTTATCTTTTAATATTAACGTTTTGCTATTAGCGATAAGCTTTATTTCTGTGGTCATTTTTCTATTCCTAGGTTTTGTAACGAAAAAGCTAATCAAATAATTTCATTGTTGTAATAATGCTTGATAATGCTGCTTATCAAAGGCTATAGTTTACTACAAAACAAAAATTAGTTGTTATTTTTTTACATATTAATACAATAAACGTTATACATTACTAAATAATCGAATAGAGAGCTCTAATGGCCAGACCTGGAATAAGCTACTTAGATGTGGCAAAAACCGCTATAAAATTAGTAGAGCAAAAGATCTATCCATCTATTGAAGAAATTCGTAAAATATTGGGTACTGGTAGCAACAGCACCATTAACAGACATTTACGTGAATGGCGCAGCAAACAAGGCAATCAATTTGAGCTGGAACAAGGATTACCAGAACCACTGTTGCTTGCAGTAAGAGGCATTTATGATGGCGTAAAAGAAGAAGCTGCCAGTAAAATAAATATCATAGAAAGTGAGAGTATTAAGGCGGTTGCTGAATTAAAAACAACATTAGCTACAGTAGAAACTGAACAGATTAAGCTGCTACAAACTAATAAATCGCTTGAAGATGCTCTTAATCAGCATCAAGAGGCAAATTTAGCGCTACAAAGAATGTTTAATAAGCTTGAGATGGAGTGTAGTAAAAAAGCAGATCAAAACAATCTATTACAAGAACGATTAGCAGATCAAAAATCAACAATAAATACCTTAAAACAGCAATTAAAACATACTCAAGACAATCTTAACCATTATCGTGAAACAGTTAAACAAACTAGGGAAACTGAAAACAACTTACTTAATGAGCAAAATAAAAGCTTAGAGAGACAATTGTATCAACAACAAATAATTGCTGGTAAAGCTGCAGAACAAGTAACTATCTTATCGCGAGAAATAAGGTTACTTGAGGATACTAATAAAGCTACATTGCTAGATCTAAATGAAGTATTAGCAGATCGTCAAGAACAAAAAAATACTATTAAGCATCAGACGCTAGTTAAGAATGAATTAAGTGAAAAATATAATAATATTTTATCTGATAATATTAAGCTTACTAATGAATTAAAGACCGAAAAAGAAGTTATTCTTATATTAAGAATAAATTTAGAAAAGGCACAAGAGCGGATTACAATGCTTGATCAGGCTTTAGAAAAAGCCGAAACCAAAGTAATGGTTATTAGTGATCAAAATTTATTTTGTCATTCCAAAGTGATAATGTCCCCTTAAGACCAAAATGAAAATGTCCCCCATAAAATAAATATACTGGTCACTTAGATTTCTAAAATAAGGTGGCCAACATGGGGGACAAGTTAATTATGCGTAAAAAAGAAAGGGAACGCAAAGTGATATTATCTGGATATAAAGAAGGTAGGTATACATTAGTTGAAGCATCTGAACGCATGGAAATTAGTTATAGACAGGCGAAGCGTATTTGGCGGCGTTATCAGAAGGAAGATGATGTTGGTTTAATTCATAAGAGCCGAGGCAAACCTTCTACAAGAGCTATTGATGATAAAACCAAAAAAGTGATTTTAAAATTATACCAAGAAAAATATAATGGATTTGGAGCGACTTTTGCAGTAGAGAAATTGACTGAGGATGATAATTATACAATTAGTAGTGAAACACTACGTCAATGGTTAAAAGTGGCAAATTTATGGATTCCACGCCGTAAAAGGAAAAGTTATCGCCAATACCGAGAGCGGAGAGCTTGTTTTGGA
>JBEKHL010000087.1:0-3359 GCA_050012295.1 Gammaproteobacteria bacterium | reverse complement strand
GAAGACTGTGTAATGTATCTTGATGAACAAGATAATCATAGAAATGATAGTGAAACTGATCGCCTGATTATTGGTAAATTTTGTTCAATTGCAACAGGTGTGAAATTTATGATGGGTGGCACACAAGGTCATAACTACAACTGGATTGCAGCATATCCATTAGACTTTCTTGATGAAGACTTTGATGGTTATACATCGACTTCACCGAAAGGACATAAACTTAAAGGTGACACTATTATTGGGAATGATGTTTGGATTGGTGCTGAAGCAATGATCTTGCCTGGCGTACAAATTGAGGATGGAGCAGTGATTGGTGCTAGAAGTTTGATCACCAAGAATATAGGACCTTATGAAATATGGGGAGGAAACCCAGCACGTCTAATTAAAAAGCGCTTTAGTGATATGCATATTCAAAAGTTGCTTAAGATTAAATGGTGGGATTTAGAGCTTAATAAAATTAAACATCACTTAAGTTTGATCAGATCTAGCAACGTTGAAGTTTTATGGGATCTTTTTCAGCAAGGTAAGTTATGATAGAGGTTTACTAAAATAAAATTAACTAAAAATATTGTTTGTATTGAACTAGAAGAATATTTAACAAAACATGATTTTTTATAGAATGAATAAAATAATATTTTTAATGTTTACTAAAAAACCTTTATATATCAACGATTTTAGCCACAATTCGAATCTCACTCTCTCCAGTTTTAAATTTGGACAACTTTGGTCCTGATCTAAAAAAATTTTTACTTAACATTTCTTAGCAATAGTAAGGATCCGATTGGCTTGGCTTTTATCAATCTTCGAACCATAAATTCTGAATTTACCTAATGCACATTGGTTCAATACTCTAAACCCATTTTTATGTAATAAATTTTTAAGTTGTTGCGCAGTATAAATCTGTAATGTTTGTCTAGTTTTATATAATTCAGGTACAGTGGATCTTTTTTGTACATATTGTGTTGTATAAGAAACTAAAATACCTTCTTGGCTTACAGTACTATATTGTATAGTGCGAATTTTAGTATTTCCAACAATTTCCTGCCAATCAATTGTTAGCTTGGATATATTATTACTCTTATTTAAATAATCCAAATCATCTATATCGAATATATATAATCCATTTATATTTAAGTTATTGTAAATATTTTTTATAGCTTTTTCAAAATCAAATTTTGTAAGGTGTCCTATAGCATTATGCATAGTAATAGCAGCATCGAATTTACCAATTTGTATAGTACGCATATCACCTTTCAGGAATTTTAATTTCAATTTATATTGCTCAGATTTTTTTTTGGCAATTCTTAGCATATTCAAGTTAATATCAGATCCAATAACTTCATATTTACGCTTTGCAAGCCAAACAACTTGCGATCCTGTTCCACAAGTAAGATCAAAAACAGACTTAACTCCATGTTTTTTAAGAATATGTTCTACAATCTGATTTATTGGTTTAGAATTTTGTTCATTATTTTCATCATAAAATTTAGCTTCTTTGTTATAATGTGATGGTTTAGCGCTATTGTGTAATATACGATCCATATAAAATTTTAATCCTCTCTTTCTCAATGTTTATTTTTATCTAGTTGTGTGCATAATTATCCGTTAGTTCCTAAACCTGAACTCCGATTGATTTTAAGCTAACTTATATATGCTTCTGTAGTTTTTCCAATAGAAAATAATTCCCTATGTTCCAATCGCTTCATAAAATTATTAATTATATGTTCTAAATTATTTCCTTCACAACAAACAGAGGCCTCATAGTTTGGATTACTTCGGCTTGCAGATAACCAGTTAAAAGAGCCTTCAATAAAAAGCTGACTATCTACAAAAAGAGTTTTAGCATGAATATTTTTTACTACCCTAACTACTGCTCCAGCTCTCTCTAAAATCCCTATACTTTCTAAACATTTAATGTTATTAACATCGGTATATATAATAACCTCAACTCCTCTAGATACAGCAGATTTAATCAATGATTCCATATTATCAGCTGTAATGGCGCTATAAGTTATCCAAGGAGAAACTAAAAATATCCTTTTTTTAGATATATAAAAAGCTTTCTTTAATAACCCCCTATGTTCTTCTAGTGAATTAATATGCTTTACTACTATATTATGATTGTTTTTATAAAATTGATGCAAAGTTTTAACGTCTACTAGCTCGTTTTCTGGTTTTGCAAACAAATAATTCGCTAAAAATCCTGATGGTGTATTTACTGCGCTTGGATCGAAAATTTCCATATCTCCAAATACAAAAAAGTGATCCCTAGCTCTGGATACTGCAACATTTAACATGGTTTCCTCTGTATCAAAAAATAATTTTCTAGATTTTTGATCAGACTGATAAGAATATACTGAGGAAAAAATGATAACAGGAAACTCTCCACCTTGAAATGTGTGGATAGTGCCAACATTGTTTTCTTCCAAAAGAAGCCCATACTCCCTTAAAAAAGACTTAATAACATTGGCCTGGGCATTAAATGGAGTAATAATACCGAAAATTTGATCTAAACTTTTTCCAGGATAAAGTTTAAAAAAAACTTCTTTTTTATCAGAAATCCATTTTACAATACTCATAGCTTCAGTATTATTAATCTTGCTTGACCCTATTGCTTGCTGAAATCCTGAAATGTGGGCATACCCCATTGGAGCAAAAGAACGATTTTTGTTTGACTTTCTATGGTAACTCATTTTGTTTTCATAAAAATATTCATTACAATAGCTAATGATGCCTGGCACACATCTGCGATGTTCAGTTAAAAACAACCCTTTTTCTTTTAGAGTATCTGTTAAGATAGATCCTTGAAAAAAACTAGAATTTTTAGCTAATTTCATAACACTACCGGCCCCATGTCTAGAGCATTCTGCTATATTCGCTCCACACTTACTAATGTCATAATATTCTTCATCATTATTAATTAAGCTATAATGTTCCATATTACCTATATCAACTGCTCCAGGAATATTTACTATAGGTGGTAATTGAAGAATATCACCCACTACACATGCTCTTTTAGCTAAAGCCATCATCCCTGCTCCATAGCCAGGATGTACCTGGCTTGCCTCATCTACAATTAATAAATCAATACTATTTAGCATAAATTCGGAATTTTGATCTTTAGTCATTTTAAATGTAAAAAATCCTGGACCAGATTGCATTGTAGTTATAAAACAAGGAGCCAACATAGCCATATGTTTAAAATTGTTTAACTTAGAACTTCTGTCAAATCTATTTCTTTCACTTTGCTTAACTTTTTTTATAATTTCTAAAATCCATTGGGCTTCCCAATAATGTACCGCATATTGAAATAAAAGAAATCTAATTTTAGTATCTAAAAAAATTAAAATATTTTTTTC
>JBEKHL010000086.1:0-3746 GCA_050012295.1 Gammaproteobacteria bacterium | reverse complement strand
CGGCGAATTTGTAAAGATCAGCTTGAACACTTCCAAATATTGTATTAGAAGTTTTGTTATAAGAATCAGCTGGTACCCATGGTTCACTTATTAAATCATTAGTTTTTAGGTATTCCCATATTTTAATTCTGATGAAATCTAAAAATTTTTGATCCCAAGTTGTTCTAAGATCTGCTTTTGCTTGAGGAACATCATGAATATTATTTTTTCCTTTGAAAGCCTCTTTATATTGGGTTTCTAAATATAGGGAACATTCATCAGCTAAAGTTGGTTTGCCGTCTTTATTCCATCCTGCTTGACCACTAATTTTAAGTAACTCTTTAGTAAACACTATGGCTGCTTCTACTTCTTGTTCCCATCTATACTCCTAATCAGTTTGGTTGTGTTTAGGGGTGTTAGATATTACTAGTATCTTTACATCCCGCCTATGTTTCTAATGAAACATTAAGAATATTATAGCAAAAATAAAAATTTTTACCAATGGTTTTTTGCATTTCCCCCTGTTTTTTTAAGGGTTTTTTAAGATTTTTAATAACGCAATATTTTGTTTGTATAATTTATTGTAAGAAACAGGTTAAAAGTTTAGATAGATTGTTACAACAAAAAATATGGTAAGGCCTAGTACCTATGTAAACACGAAGGACGATGAAATGATTAAATTCATTAATAATGGTACTAATTTTTATAAATATTTTAGCAACAATACTTACTATTGTGTTAGCTAGAAAAAACTGATAGTGTGATAAATAGGCAACCTGATAATGTTGTTCAGGTTGTCTAAGCAACACAACTGTTTTTTGGTTAAAGTTACGCACTTTATTTGGTGCTATATAAAATATTTTTTACCACAATAAGTTTATGAACGATCTATATTGCTGGGAAACTAAATTTAAATCTTGTTGCTATTCAGAGCGATTATTAACAAAACTTTTATTACTTAATGAAACAGCAAAACAGAAAATAGATATTTTAAAAATTAAAAAAGCTATTTTCTATGCTAGAAAATATCATGGTTCTCAAAAACGACAATCTGGAGAGCCATATTATTCTCACCCATTGGATGTAGCTTATATGGTTGCTGATCATCGTTTGACGACAGATGTTTTAGTTACTTGTATTCTTCACGACACGATTGAAGACACAGTACTTACTAAAGAGATGATTACTACAATTTTTGATTCAAGGATTGCCAATCAAGTTGAAGATTTAACTAGAATAAAAAAAGACAGGAAAATTAGTTCAGCAGAAATGGTTGAATTATTGTGGCAACAAAAAAAAGGAGAGCTTTTGCTTATTAAATATTTTGATAGATTACATAATATGCAAACAATTAGTGCTAAGTCTCCTAAAAAAATTAAGCAAATTACAGAAGAAACCTTAAAAGAATTTATAATTCTTGGTATATGGCTTGGAACCATAATTCCTGAAATGGTAGAAATGGAAAATTTTACTACAAAACTATGTTACAAATATTTATCAATTAAGTTTCGTTTACTAAAAAATCAAAAGAATTTTTGTGAGGATAGTTTCCAGCTTGTTTTTCCAGATTTTCAAAATGATTTAATCCTATAAAATATCCAACAGTCATTGGGAGCATAATAACTAACAATCCATAAGTTCCCAAATAATCTGTTAAATAAATCAAACCAAAAGAAGTAATAATATACATAAATGAATGCGATAAAGCGTAGATGAAGCTACTATAAGTAAATCGCTTAAAAATAGGAAAATGTTTATAAAAAATTGGTGTAACTGGAATGGCACAATTACCAAATAATGCAATAAATGATTGTATTAATAATAAATGAAATGAAGTTTTAATATTACTTAATATCCATGGAAAAAATAACATAAAAATAAAAAATATCGCTGTTATAATTTTTGCTGTTTTTATCGGATATGTTTTGTAACTTAAGTATGTAATGTATATTGCTAAGAACAGTGATACTATAGCAATTATTAAATTATGAGTAATAATACGTTCAGCACTATAATTGAATGAATTTTTAAGAATATTACCGCAATACATATATATAAAATAAAAACATACTGGTTGAATACAATATACAAGGAAGTAAGCTAATATCGTTTTTTTATTTACTTTTTCATTAAAGATTTTATTATCTTTTAAAGTACATTGATCTAACGCTGCTTCTTCATACTTTTTTTTGATTCGACGTTTTGCATCAGCAAATTCTGGGGTTTCTCTTAAGGCCGTTCTTGCTACCACTCCTATCATTGCAATTGATGCCCCTATCCAAAATGCAATCCTCCATTCTAATCCTATAGACAATATTGCAGTTGATATACCTAATGCAGCAACTGTGCCAAGAAGAGAGGATATGGAAATAAATGATACTACAGGATATTGCACTGGTGGTTTGGTAATTTCCGTTAAATAAAGCTTTGCCCCTACCATTTCTCCAACTGAAGATATACCTTGAAAAATACGGCATATAGTGATAAGCCAAGAAGCAGCAATACCAATTTGGCTATAAGTTGGTAAATTGGCCATAATAATACAAGAAATTGCCATCATTGCTGTTGTTATAACAACTGTAGATTTACGTCCTGCTCTATCTCCGATATAACCAAAAATTAACGCGCCTAATGGTCTAAAAATAAAAGTTGAACAAAAAGCGAATGCTTGTAATAATGCAGCAGTATGAGGATCAGTTTTTGGGAAAAATAATTCATTTAATAATACGGCCATATGAACATAAATCATTAAATCAAAATATTCTAGAAAAGTACCTATCGACAGCAAACCAACAGCCTCTCTTTGATAAGATTTTAAAGATGCAAAAGTCTCTACATTGTTTGTCATTTTAAAGTTATTTCCTCAATAATAAAAAATTAATCACCTTTAAGAGAGTTTTACATGCTCTTAAAATTTTTTTTCTTTGTTAATTCCTTATAACTCAACCAAGAACACTCTAATTCTAAAATTTTAAAACGCAACCTTTCTAAATTTTCATCTATAACAGGTATGGGCATTAATGATACGGCTACATAATGAAAACCATAAAAATCTATTTTTAATTTAACGCACAATTTTTCTAATGATTCAAGATTATTAAGACTATCATCAACAAAAACAATGGTTTTAGGATAATAATTATATTTACTAAACATATACTCTAGTAATACGCCTTTATCTACTCCAGCCGTAAAAATAATACCAGATTTTAACATTGGTATACCTTTACAATCTGAACAAATCATATTAGTATTTTCTAATTCAGCAGCTAGTTTTTCACCTTTTAGTGGGGTTGATGGCAAAAAAGAAATACCAACATCGTTTAACTCTTTAATTCTAATATCTTCCATTTTTTTGATAATCCCAAATCTACCAGTGCCCATAGCAGTTAATGCTATTGTTGGTATATGTTGTGATTGTAAATAAGCGAATGCCTGAACTATTCGTGGCTCTACTAAATTCCGTTTAATTGTAGACATAACACTACTCTGTAAAATTTCTATTTTTTCTGTGGATAATCGATTCTTAAGATCTTGCCATAACTGAGCACGGCAAGGATGTTTAAAATCATTATCGCTATTAGGTATTATTAATACATCGTCAACATCAAAAATTATCAAGGTGTCTTTATTAACCAATTCAAGCATTTTTGTAACCGTAGTAAAACTATAGATTTCCTGGATAGAGTTTTTATTTATAATTTGATTTGTTTTTAATTCAAAAAATGTCTCTCTAACCATATACGTGCCTATTTTTTTACTAAAAA
>JBEKHL010000085.1:0-3592 GCA_050012295.1 Gammaproteobacteria bacterium | reverse complement strand
GAAACAAATAAAGATCTACCTAAATCTAAATGGGTTAAGGTGTTGGAAATTACTAATCATACAGCAACCGTCCAAGATCGTACTAAAGCTACTTTTACCATCGATCTTAAAAAATCACCAGCTGATCTTTATAGTAAAGGCCAAGCGATTTGGTATAGCTATTCTAATCCTGAAGCCAGAAAAAAATTTGAGATCCCAAAACTTACTTCAACAGAAGAATTTTTAGTTAGCGTAACTCGTGGTGACAATGTAACTTTATTAGTAGATCATTTGGAAAGCTATCAACATACATTAGAACAAAAATTATCAGGAACTCGTAGCGCTTTAGAATTCTTAGCGCCAAACCGAACTGAGGTAAAAGCTAAGGTGCAAAATATGATCCGAAATATTACCGGTAAAGCTAAAAATAAGAGCAAAGACCAGCTTAATAAAAATTATACTGACAAAGCTAAAAAACTAGAGCAGCGACATTCTTTATATAAGAATGAGAATTTTGTAACTATAGAGCAAGTTATCAACAAGTTACATTCAAATGTTTTACTACATACTACTAATTGGCTAGGTACTCCTCAAAAAACTAGTAGTATTGAAGCCAGATGGGGTAAAAAAGGATCGTTAGTAGTTAAACTCTCTGGTGCTAAAGCTGGTTATTGGCATGATTTTGAAATTGATAAAGGCGGTAAAAATTTATTATCACTTTATACCGATCGGTTTAGTATTGACTTTAAAACCGCAATGGCTAATTTAAGTAAGGAATTAAATATTTATAATGAAACCAGATTATTTGAAAAGGCACCATCTTTCAGGAAAAATTCTACAAGTAAACAAGAACAAAAATTAGCATTATTAACAATGAAGAAAATTAATTATGCGAGAGAGCTATATGCAAAAGCAGCTCCTATACCAGGTACTCTAGCAGAAAAATATTTACGAGAGTTTAGGGGTATAACTGGTACAATTCCTGATGATTTTAGGTTTTGTGCTAAATTAAAACATCCTGATTTAGGTCGAATGGTTCCGGCATTATTAGCGCCAATTAAAAATGCTCAAAATGAAATTCAGGGAATAGTTCGGATATTTTTAAATTCACAAGGCAATAAACTCAATGCTTCATACATTGACAATAGTGGTAACAAACAACAAGCTACCGTTAAAGCCAATTTAGGTAGTATGGCTAATGCGGCAGTTACTATTAATCAAGCAAAATTTCCTGGTACAGTTTATATTGCAGAAGGTATTGAGACTGCTTTAAGTATTCTTCAAACCAAACCATTAGATCCAGTTATTGCAGCATTGTCGGTATCAAACCTTAAAAATGTACCATTACCAGCTGACACCCAAAAAGTTGTTTTATGTGCGGATCATGATGGTCCTAATTCTGCTTCTAATAAAGCCTTACTTCAAGCTGCGAAATCTTATTTAGAACGAGGATTACAAGTCGCTATTGCTTATCCTGAAAATATTAAAGATATGACTAAAGTTGACTTTAACGATGTTTTGAAAAAATTAGGCTCAGGTTCAATAGAAAGATCGTTACAACAAGCTGTACCACAAATATTATCGGCAATAACTAAAACTATTGAGCAAGATATTAAAACTACAGAAGTTAAACATTTACCAACAAATTTAATGGAAAATAAAACTAAGGAGTTAAGCGTATGAAGACGATTAGTATTAGATTTGATGATTATTTGGCTAACTGGATCACTAGCAGTGCTCAAAAAAATAGGATAACTATTTCGCAAGCCATTAGAGATGTATTGTATGAAAAAATGCAGCATGGTCAAATTATAATTAGCCAAATTAAAATTAATAAAACTAAACCATTTATTCCTAGTCAACATTACCGTAGTGAAATAGGGTATATCATTTTTACAGCTAAATTATTAGAGGAATTTGTTTTAGCTACCAATGAACATGGATCAGAGTTAAAAAGTGTTGCATTTCAAGCAACTGAAAATATGTTGGAACAACTGCATCTTAATAATAATAAAAATAAAGAGCAACAATTTTGTGTTAATCTAGAACCAGAGCTGTATAACTGGTTAAGTCAAGAAGCAATCAGGTTACAAGTGCGAATTATACCATTAATTAGAAAGATTATTGATGAAATAGCTTTAAAAGAATTAAATGTTACTAATTCTCAATTACATTCAACTCAAAAAGTTGGTATTGAACATCAGATTATAGCTTGTAAGTTATTAGAAATATTAGTTAACAAAACAGTAGATGATGCTGCAAATATTATTGAGGAAGCTCGCTCTAAAACCAAAAATGTATTATTAAAGTTATTTCCAGAACAAAAAATCTCTTTAGCATGTAATTGAACGATCAAAAGGTATCGCCAAATTGCTTAAGATCTGGTATAAAGTTTTTGTTCTATTTTTAGTTAGGTTAAAGATTAGGTAATTATTTTTATGAGTAAAAGCAGAAAATATATAAACGGTGTTATGTCTAATATTAAATTCTTAAAAAGCAAATATGAAAATTCTAAAGAAGATATTATTAGATTAACTAATCAAGCTGAATATGAACGAACCATAAAACATTACAATAATTTAATAGAGCAGTTGTTGGAAGAATTACTTGCTCTACCGATTGGTTATCGATATACCGGAAAGTTTTATCTCAAGAAACCATACGTACTTCCTGTCGTATTTACAGAGCATTACGGCACAGTTTACAGAAGAGAAGATTTAGTCTCCTGGCAAATTGAAAGCGGAGTTGAGCCTAAAGATTACTCTTATCATCGTACTATTTTTAAAAAACCAGAAGAAGGTATTGAGTTAAAAATAGAAGATGCCGAACCAATTTATGATCGAAATTTAACAACAGTTTTAAGTGAAGTTTAAGCGGCTTACCACCAAAACACCTGTACTAAGAAAATTATAAATACCAAATTCATACTATAAAAACCATATCTCCAGATATCCCAAATATATACCAAAACATCCCAAAAATAATTCAAAGTATCCCAAATATATACCGAAATATCCCAAGTATAAATTTTTTATTTAAAATTTCTTTTATAAATCAATGGTTTATAAAGCAGTATTTTTCGGGATATTTTGGTATATATTTGGGATACTTTGAGATAACAATTTTTATTGCCGTTATGCCATCGGGATATATAAGCCATAACCAGCAATTTTCCTGGTTTTCCCAGCATGTTTAACGAAAGCACCAGGGTGCGTCAGGTGTAATCGTCGATCTGGGGTTAGGTTTCACTAATTTTATTTTGTTTGTTTTGGTTTAACTTTTTAAGTTTAGAGAGATTTTTACAGTAATAAAAAGGGTGAGCTTAGCTGCGAGGTAACTCCTAAAAGCGTAAAATTTATTGATTGCTAATTATTATAATGTATTGTGCTTAGTGAAAAAGGTTGGCTTTTATACCAACCTTTTTGTTACTTACATTAAGTAATAGGTATACTAAAACCCTAAAATATGGCTGGATATTTGGTCAAGTACTTTAGCGGCGAATTTGTAAAGATCAGCTTGAACACTTCCAAATATTGTATTAGAAGTTTTGTTATAAGAATCAGCTGGTACCCATGGTTCACTTATTAAATCATTAGTTTTTAGGTATTCCCAT
>JBEKHL010000084.1:0-3857 GCA_050012295.1 Gammaproteobacteria bacterium | reverse complement strand
GAAGACTGTGTAATGTATCTTGATGAACAAGATAATCATAGAAATGATAGTGAAACTGATCGCCTGATTATTGGTAAATTTTGTTCAATTGCAACAGGTGTGAAATTTATGATGGGTGGTACACAAGGTCATAACTACAACTGGATTGCAGCATATCCATTAGATTTTCTTGATGAAGACTTTGATGGTTATACATCGACTCCACCAAAAGGGCATAAACTTAAAGGTGACACTATTATTGGGAATGATGTTTGGATTGGTGCGGAAGCAATGATCTTGCCTGGTGTACAAATTGAGGATGGAGCAGTGATTGGTGCTAGAAGTTTGATCACCAAGAATATAGGACCTTATGAAATATGGGGAGGAAACCCAGCATGTCTAATTAAAAAGCGCTTTAGTGATATGCATATTCAAAAGTTGCTTAAGATTAAATGGTGGGATTTAGATCTTAATAAAATTAAACATCATTTAAGTTTGATCAGATCTAGCAACGTTGAAGTTTTATGGGATCTTTTTCAGCAAGGTAAGTTATGAGTGATTTGATGATATCCCTTTGCCCCCCTAATACTGGACTGTTTTTGTTCTAATTTTATGTTTTATTTACTGATAAAACCATAACATACATGTATAATTAAAACTAGACAAGAGGATATGGAGAGCTAAACCAGAGATTCAGTTGTCAAGGATTACATGACAACTTGTTAGCGACGAAAAATCTTATAGTTTTTTACATTATGGTTGATTGTTTTACCCCAATGGGGTATGGTTATGTTATGAAACAAATTTTGCAAACAGTTGTAGAATCTTTAGAATTTTCTAGTCAAGCAAAAAAATGTTTAGAACATTCTACGAAAATTGAATTTATTAATTATATTGCTGCAAATCCTACAAATGGTAGTTTAATACAAGGAACAGGAGGAGCTCGTAAAATACGTTGGGGATCTGATAAACACAAAGGCAAAAGTGGTGGAGTCAGAATTATTTATTATTACCATAACCATAATATGCCCATTTTTTTGTTTACTGTTTATCCAAAAAATAAAAAAGATAATTTAACTAATGCTGAATGTAATGAGCTAAAATTAATTATAAAAGAATTGATAAAAATTTATAACAAATAGGAGGATAGTTTGTGAGTCAAGTAGCTAAAAGTATTATAAAGGGAGCGCTCCAATCTCTTGCTTATGCCAATGGTAAAAAAATTAAGCTTAAAGCACATAAAATTATAATTCCAAAAGAAGTAGATGTTAAGGCAATTAGAAAATATCTAGATCTAGATCGAAAAGAATTTTGTGAATTATTTGGCTTTAGTCTAAGAACAATAGAAAAATGGGAGCAAGGTATAAGACACCCAGAAGGACCAGCTAGAGCCTACTTAATGGTTATTGCGAAAGATCCACAAGCAGTTGTACATGCGCTTTCTAAAAATTAAATGGCTAGAGCAATTTATGATTTGGTTCCTTTCCCAGTGCTATTATTTTAGGGGTATATTTATGGGGTATTCGTGTGGATTGGCATTAAAAATTCTTTATATATCAATATGTTAAAGTGTCAATTAGAATCCCACTCTCTCCGGTTTTTACGAAACAACCCTAATAATGAATTGCAATAATATTGTTCTTTGTAGTAACATTTTGTGTATTTAGATAGTAACGTATAACTGGATAATTATATGTACCATTGTTTCTTGTCAAGATTTTACTTGCAATTTAATAAGCAAGAACCACAAACAAAAAAAATTAAAATTAGCAAAGAACAATTAGCTGCTGGAGCAGAAATAACGGCTATACTAGATGCTGCAGGCATCACTCATAAACGACGATTGGAATCTGAGCGAGATAAAAAAAATATTAAAAATTATTTCGCTCGTCATCCTAAAATATAATTTTCTTGATAAATAACAACTATTTATTTTCTTTCTGCTTTAACAATACTCAGTTTAGGTTTTACTTTTTCTACCCACCGTGCAATTGTTTCTTTAGGAGAATGTTGAAGATTATCAGAAGGTTGTACTGTTATATTAAAATTATTATTTTGTAAAACAGTACAAATAGTTTGTAAATTATTATTAAAACAAACATTTTGTGCTTCATGCACTTCTATAATTAAAGCTTTTATTAAATACAATTTTTCTGTTAGATCTTCTAGCACTTGTTGTTCTGCTCCTTCAATATCCATTTTTAAAAGATCAATTTCATTATTAATATAGGAAGATAATTTAACTGTCTTAACTATTATTGATTTTGTAGTATTTCTTTGTTCACCCCAGAGTTTGTTAATAGAATTACCTCTAGTGTCGGCAAAATCACCTATTTCGCCATAAAATGATGTAAATCCAGCCTTTTTGGCTAAGGCAGCCTGAATTGTTATTACATTTTTTAAGTTATTAATAATTATATTTTTCTGTAATATTGCGAAATTATATGGATCTGGTTCGAAACATAAAATTTTTGCTAAAGGGTATTTATTTTTAAAAAATAAAGAGGCTATACCTATATTACTACCGGCATCTATTATGTTTGGCGCTATATTAGTAGTTTTAAAATCATAAATTCGTTCATCAAATATGGACGTATAAAGTTCTTTCATGGCTCTTTCGTGGCCACATGTAATATTAAAATTATTTATTTTTATAGTGTTTAAGTTATTTAATTGTACAATGTCCATAAATTTATATACAATGAATTAATCTATTTCTTTTATATCTTAAAACAAGGTGAGTGTTTTATGGAAGATCTAAATTGTTGGGCATCAAAATTTGAGTTTTGTTATTATTCGAATAGGTTAATAACAAAGATCTTGTCATTAAATAAACATAACCATGTTCAAGACCAAGTAAACCTTACAGAGGTAAAAAAAGCAATTTATTATGCTAAAAAATATCATGGAGAACAGAAAAGAGAAACCGGGGAACCTTATTATTCACATCCAATAGAAGTAGCTTACCTTATTTCTGATTATTTATTTACAACGGAAGTTATTATTGTAAGTATACTACACGATACAATTGAAGATACAAATCTTACGGCAGAAATGATCAGTGTAATTTTTGATCCAAAAATTGCAAATAAAGTTGAAGATTTAACAAGAATAAAATTAGATCAAAAACTTACATCTACAGAAATACTGGAAAAATTATATATTCAGAAGAAAAAAGATGTATTAACTATAAAGTTATTTGATAGATTGCATAATTTGCATACTATTAATGTTAAATCTATAGATCGGATTAAAGATACAGTATTAGAAACATTAAAAAGTTTTTTAACTATTGCTGTTTATTGTGAATTAAAGGATGTAGAACATGAGTTAAGTGATCTTTGTTTTTCTATACAGCTTCGGTTATGTTTGTTAGAGGAGCAACATTGTTGTTTTTCTTACGATAATTTTCAATTACCTTATTTAAATTGTCGAAGTAATATATTGCAAATGTATAGCCAGCGGTAATTGGTAGTATAATTCCCATTAGCGCATAATATCCATATTTTTCAGTTAAATAAATACACCCAAAAGGAATTATTACATTTATTATTGCTCTAGATGTACCAAATGCAAGCCCAGCATAAGTAAAACGTTTAAATATTGGAAAATAAGAATAAAAAATTGATGTTGCAGGAGCCATATCAATAGCAAAAACCAGTATAAGTGTTTGAATTATAAATAAAACAAAGGGATTGCTTAAATTATTTAATAAATATGGAACAAATACTATAAAACCAGAAAAAATCCATAAAATAACTTTAAGGATTTTTAATGGATCAATTTTACGACTTAAATATATTCTTAAGAAGAAAAATCCAAAGAGTTGTACTATTGATAAAATAAAATTATGATGAATTACTTGTTCTATAGTGTAT
>JBEKHL010000083.1:0-3950 GCA_050012295.1 Gammaproteobacteria bacterium | reverse complement strand
GCTTTAATTAAACAATCATTAGTTATTTGCTCTAATGCTATTAAACCCATATTAGCGTCACTAAGCATTTGTCCTTGTAATTGGTTTTCTAAAGTTTTTGTTAATAAACCGGCAAGCTCATTTTTGGTATAAATAACACCATTATTGACTAATCTTGCAGACGCACAAAGTAATTTTTTAGTTTGTACTTGACCGTTACTTTTATTATACCAGCGACCGTTATCGTGAGATAATATTACTTCTAATTGTTGACTACCTGTAACCTTGCCATCATTAATAAATTGACCACCGCCTACTTTAATTTGAGAGCCTTCTAGTGTTCCTGTGGTTTTATTAGTTATTATTCCTAAATCATTACTTACCATTAAAGTGTTTAGTGCCTTCACTTTACCTTGGTTGATTAAGGTACTACTGTCAAGCTGCTCAACATCAGCATTACTTTTATAATTATTCCTAAATAGTCTAACATCACCGTTACTTGCTATAATTCCATTATGCTTGTTAATTAAAGAGCCTCGATAATCTAAACCTACTAGTTTTTCACTAAAAATAGTTCCTGCATTAAATAATTGTTTACCGAAACTAATAATTTCATGTGACGACAGTATAGAATTATAATTATATAATTTTCTAGCATTAATTTTTAAATATCGATCAGAGTAAATTAACCCATAGTTAATAATTCCTACTATATCTTCACCAAGCTTATCATTAAAACAAGCGTCATCTTTAGCAACCATAGTATCAAAATTTCTTAGTATGGCGCCCATTTCCCCGCGACAATTTAAAATAGTTCCTACCGTTAATTTACCGTAATTTTCTAATTTGTGCGCATAAGATAAAACACAGCTTCTTGTAGTAGTAATATTATTTTGTAATAGCAAACGTTTCGCATTAAGCTGTAGCCTATTACAAGAAAATTCAGCAGTATTTATAATAGTAGCCGGTGATTTCACCTGTAAATTTAGTTTTGGATCGCAACCATTAATTATTACCGAACCATCTGCCAGTAAAGAAAGTTCCGCATTACAATTAGGAATTAACGTTTTTATATTTAATTGTTCTTGCTCAGAAGTAAAAGTATGAGTAATAACAGCTGTTTTATTATTATTGCATTTATAACTAATTTGTAATTGATTAGGACCAACTGTTTTAGTAGCAATTTGAAAAGTTGCAGCAGTTATCTCTGGTATGGTTTTTAAACTTAAATTCTTTTTAGGGTTTATTTCGCTACTTGTTTGAGTGCCTACCATAAAGCTCTACTCCTTAATTTTTTTTCTGATTATAATGTTAATATCTTCCATTATTTTTTATCTTGGAACTTTATTATAAATTAATCTACCAATAGCGGTTCTGGCATTGTAGCTCATATTTACAGCGACCCCACGAGCTTCTTCACCCCTTAACTTGTAAACATGTGGAACTAAATCTGCTTGTTTGTTTTCTGAGAACTTACCAATAGAAGCTCTATAATGATTTAATATAGCAGCCGACTCCCTCCCTGCATTTAAATCATTAACCAGTTGTCCCCCAATTTTGTCTATAATAACAGCACTAGCATTAGGATCATTCATAACATTAGCCAAATCTGTATGTGGTATACGAGTACGAGTAATAACAAGCTCTAATTCAGAGCGAGCAGTATTACGATTTTTAAATACTTCTAGATCAGAAGCAGCATTATGATGTAGATGACCAACAATAGCAGTTAAAATTGCAGGATTAGTGGCACGAGCTGCAATACTTGCTAAATCTGTAGTTAAAGTCGCAGAATTTCTAACAACCGCTAAATCAGAAGCTGCATTTTTATGAATGTGATTAGCAATTCCAGATAAAACTATAGGATCAACGGTACGCTCTGCAATAGCTATTAAATCAGTCACTAAAGTGTTGTTATTTATAACAGCCGTCTTATCATTTCTTTCTTGTTGTAGAGTTTGTTTCATACTAGTTAAGCTGGTTAATTGTGCTCGATCAGTAGCTGCTTCTCTTGATAAAGTTTCGTAACGTGCATTAAAATTAGAAGTTAAAGCTGCTATTCTTGATTCATTTAATTGTTCTCGTTGTTGGTTTTCTTCTTGTTGTGTTTTCAACAATTGCCGTAAATCTTTATTTTCCGAAATAACTTTATTATTTTCTTCTTTCGATTGAGTTATTTGTTGTTGCAGTTCCTGATTACTTTTTAATAAAGCAGCCGTTAATTTTTCCATTTTTATTAATCTTTCTTCCATGGTCTCCCTGTCTGACAATTGCTGCATATCATTGTTATGAGAAACAGTACTAAAAGAAGATAATGAAGCAATACCTGGACTATGTGACAATGTTTCCCCCTCAGATGAACTATTATCCTGCTCTAAGCTATATAAAGGATCTATCTGTTCTGGAACTGAATTTGATTTTTGTCGTTTTAATAATTTCATAAGATGCTCCTTTTATAATATTTTTTATTAATTAACAATTTATAATATTTTCATATTAACTATCTAATTTTTTTATTTGTTTTGAAGATATTACAATTGCAATATCTTCAAACGTTACCCTTACAATTTTTATATAATACTATTTTCATTTTAAAAAATTTTTAAAAACTAATTTCCCCAACTGAGTTCTAGCATTTAAATCCATATTACTAGAAATCTCACGAGCCACTGATCCTAGTTTATAAACATGTGGAACCAAACGTAACTGATGTTCTGACGATAATCTAGAAAGATTAAATTGTCTTAATATAGAAGGCGCGGCTGCTCCATTATTTAAGTCGTTAACTAGTTGTTCCCCAAGTTTATCTATAACAAAAGTACTAGCATTAGGATCATTCATAGCATTAGCCAAATCTGTATGTGGTATACGAGTACGGGTAATAACAAGTTCTAAATCAGAGCGAGCAGTATTGCGGTTTTTAAATACTTCGAGATCAGAAGCAGCATTATGATGTAGGTGACCCACGATAGCGGTTAAAATTGCAGGATTAGTGGCACGAGCTGCAATAGTTGCTAAATCTGTAGCTAAAGTCGCAGAATTTCTAGCAACCGTGAGATCAGAAGCTGCATTTTTATGAATATGATTAGCAATACCAGATAAAACTATAGGATCAACAGTACGCTCTGCAATGGCTATTAAATCAGCAACTAAAGTGTTGTTATTTATAACAGCCGTCTTATCATTTTTTTCTCGTTGCAGAGCTTGTTCCATATTAGTTAATCTGGTTTGTTGTGCCCGCAAAGTAGCTAGTTCTGTCGATACAGTTTCGTAACGTGCATTAACCTTAGAAATTGCTGCCCTTGATTCATTTAATTGTTCTTTATATTGTTGGTTTTCTTCTTGTTGTGTTTTTAACGATTCTCTTAAACCTTTATTTTCTGACGTGGCTTTATTACGTTCTTCTTGTAATTGAGTTATTTGTTGTTGCTGTTCCTGATTACTTTTTGCTAATATAGCTGTTAGATTTTCCATAGCTTGTAATCTTTCTTCTATCGTTTTTCCATTGAGCAATTGCTGCGTATCATTGTTATGAGCAACAGTGTTAAAAGAAGATAACGAAGCAACTGAAGCATTACCTGGACTATGTGGTAATGATTCATTTTCAGAAGAATTATTGTCTTGGTCGGAGTTATATAAAGAATCTCTCGATTCTGAAATTGAATTTGGTTTTTGTCGTTTTGATGGCTTCATAAGATGCTCCTTTAAAGAACATCCATGTTGTTAATTATTATTTAACCAAAATTTTTTTAACGGCTAGTTAGTATTAACACTATATTTTTATTAAACTATTTTCTAATATTTTTGTCAACCACTATTTTTGCTAGCGTTAATAATGAAAAATAAATATTGAGTGTTTAAAATAGCTTCATTGTGGATATAAATAAAATTAAAAAATATTATAGTTACATAAGTAATTTAAGTGCTTCTTCATGACTAATAATATCTACGCTATGCGTATTATCAATTTT
>JBEKHL010000082.1:0-3966 GCA_050012295.1 Gammaproteobacteria bacterium | reverse complement strand
ATTTTTAACAAGTTGTGCGTCTGGGCACCATAAGTTGCTTTACAGAGAAAAGCCGGCTTTTTATGCTTATATTTTTGGTGATTTACAAAGCAATCGTATTGATATAGAGAATAACGCAGATGTTTATGCCACTCCGGCTAGTTGTCAAAAAATAATTACGGCATTGTTAGCATATAAAACATTTGGATCAGATTATTTTTACGAAACTAAATTGTATGCCAAGAAAAATAAAGGTGAAACACAAGATTTATTTATTGAATTTTCTGGTGATCCAACTTTAACTTCAGAAGATTTAATTAAGCTTTTAACTCCAATGAAAAACAGTACTATTAAGGGCAAAATTATATTAGATGCTTCTTTATTTAAAACACCAGCCTATTCTACCAATGTTATGATAGGAGATACTGGAACCAAGTATGGGCAACCAGTATCTAGCATGAATATAGATCAAAATTTAATTAATATTAAAATTACACCAACTAGGGTTGGTAGATTAGCTAAGATTAGCAATGATTCTAACCATCGGATAAATTCTGCTATAACTACTACATCAGAGCAGTCTTCTGTCAAATTATTTTGGGATGAAGATCGGATTAAAGCTGAGGGTAATATTAATCCAAACGATAATTTTTTAGAGTTTAAACTTTCGCCTAAAAAAATTGATAATTACATTTTGTATAAAATACAAAGAGTTATGAAACTCTTAAAAATTAATGGTAAAGTTTATATTGTACGTAATAAATCACAACTGCCTTCTAATTTAGCGTTATTAAATACGGTTAAATCAGAATCTTTAAGCAATATTATGCCTCCGGCCATGAAAAAATCAGATAATCTAGTATTCGATAGCTTGTATCTTAAGATTGTACATTCTCAAAATCCTGATGGTATTGATGATTGGAGCAAAGGAGATAAGGTAATCAAACTATTAATTAATAATTATTTTTCTATAGATATGGAAAAAGCGCTGTTTGTTGATGGTTCTGGATTGTCTAGGTATAATAGAGTGCAACCTAGACAACTTTTTGCATTATTAAAACAAGGCTATGCTATTAAAGAATTTGTAACTGCACTTCCAAGTCCAGGTGACGAAAATAGTACTCTTGAATATAGATCTAATCTTTCTAATAATATTAAAGCTAAAACAGGCAGTATGTTAGGTATTAATTGTTCATGTGGTTATAGTATTAAAAATAAAAACCCAAAAGTATTTGTACTTATGACAAATAGTTTTGCCCCGTCATCACAAGAAATGGTTACGGTAATAGATCAGTTTATTAATAAGAATACATAAAAAGAGTGTATAGTGCAGATACAAGTTATTAATATAACTTGTATCCCACCTTAACATTTGATAACATATTCATAATATAAAAAAATTATAAAAAAAAATTATATTGAGGAGTTGTTATGTATCATATAAAGGATAATTTTAAACTAGGCGACTTAGTGTATGGATTACAATGTGAAAGAGAAAAAATTACCAAAACATTTAATATTCTTTATCCAGATCACTTTAATATGTGGACTATAGATCAAGTAAACAAAAAAATTGTGTTACCTACAATAGAAAAAATGGAATTAACACTAAAAGCAGTAGAAGAATTAGGTTGTTTGAGTGGTTTTGGTTTAAATTTCTTTAATTATTTGGTTGCTCAGCAAGATACACAGCAATTTATTAATGTGATGCAAAAGACGAAAGACAGTGATGGGGAAGACAATTATTTAACTAGATATAATTGTCAACAAGCTGTTAAATATATGCTTCAAAATGAAGAAGATATACATATTCATTTTATATTAGATGGAATCGATGTTAGTAAAGCTTTACAAGAAGTAGATCAATCTAGATCAAGTTTTACTTCCTCAGAAATAAGAGAAATAGCTAGAAATCTTGAAAACCCAGAAATAGCAAACAAGATATTTTTTTATAGAAATAATCAACAAGTAGATTTTGTAACGATAAAAGAAGAATTTAGAGCTGTTATGGAAAGTTTAGGTGTTACTCCGCTTAAGCTACAAAAGTCTCCAATAAAAGAGATCGCTGCAAAAGAAAAAGTAAGGAGTAGAAATAAAAAAGATAAGCCACCAGTTTCTTCTAGGAGAGCATTATCATTTGCATTAACCTCATCTTCCGGTATGGGTGGGTTATTTAACCCAGCTGGTTTATTTGCAGATCTTAGTGTTAAGGAGAAGGCTGCATACCCTCTTTGTGATAAATTAAATAGCTGGTTTTTAGATCAGCAAAATTTGTCTGCTAGTTTATCGGAGTTATATTCAATTTTTAGCGAAATAAACATAGAACTAATTAAAGAGCATATAGAAAAGTATATTGTGCGTAGAGAGGAAATTAGAGATTCTCTTATGCGAACGATGAAACAATTTGCAGAAAGAGAAATGTTGATCACTTATAATAAGATGCTTGTTGCAGCAGGTGGCAGTAGTCAAGAAGTATCTTTACAGCAACTAAAGGCTACTTGTTTAAAATCATACGAAACAGCAGAACGATTTAATGCATATATTACTGATCAATTAACGACAAATAAAAATGATTATTTGTCGTTAATGCGTAATTTATTTGAGTTAGGAGAAATTAGTAATAGCTCTAGTAGCAGTACATCAGATCTTGCTGAAAGGATAAACAAATTATTTATGGATATTAAAGAACTTTGTAAAGTAGTATTTTCTGTGCCGGATCCATTTTCAAGCTTATCATTCTTACCAAAAACCCCACCATTGCAATACACACCAAACCCAAGTTTGCCGTCAGTATGTACACAACTAGGAGTTAAAGCAGACCAGTAAGTTTATTTGCTTTATTACTAAAAATATTGTATAAAGTTTATTTTTAGTAATAAAGGGGACTTATGCCATTACCACATTTAAATGATATATTATTAACAATATTAACTACTGAATATGAACATTTGGATTATGGTTGTCTGTCGTTAACAGATTTAGATCTGGAAAAAATATGCACTAAGCTTATAGAGAATCCTAATGTAAAAAAAATTGGTCTTTGGATGAATAATATAAATGACGAAGGAGCGGAACATATAGTTAATTTGCTTAGTGATCCACGATGCGTTTTACGAGACATAAATTTATCAGGCAATAATATAGGTTATTATGGAGTGAAAAAAATTTGTGACAAGTTAGATGAATTAGAGAAAACTAGCGGGGTGAAAATAAAAGTAAATTTAAGAGATAATCCTGGCTTTCACCAAACAAACGAACCATCAGTACCTAGAAAAATAGGCTATCGTTATAGTTAAATAACCAATCAAGTGAAATTGGTTTATTGACGGACCAATAGTTGGGTGATAAAGTTTTTTATATATCTATAAATTAGAGGAGGGTGGGATGTTAAATGGTAATGTACAGGATAACACTAGCCATAGTGCAGATCCTATTTCTGAGATTACCACGCAAACTTCTCAGGTTAATATACGAAATAGTGTTGAGGATGTTAAACAACAAAAGCCCATGTTATTGAAATCTGCTGAAGAATCTCCTGGCCCTAGATGGCTTACAGCATTTCTTGATGAAACTGAGAAGGAGGATGCTACTAATAAGGACGTTAGTTCTTCTTGTGCTAAACCTAAGATCTGATTAGTTATTGTTTTCTATAGAGGCACAGAAAAAATATATAGATCTATATATTTCAACAAGGAAGATTAAATTATGTATGGAAACGCAGAAAATACTATTATTAGTAAATTAGAAGAGTTATT
This sequence comes from Gammaproteobacteria bacterium, assembly GCA_050012295.1. Lineage (GTDB taxonomy): Bacteria > Pseudomonadota > Gammaproteobacteria > UBA6186 > Azoamicaceae > UBA6186. The sequence continues at coordinate 232 of JBEKHL010000082.1, read as the reverse complement.
TACAGAATCAATTTTTCCTATATTATTAAAATTTCCTATATTATGGGGACAACATACTTTTTCTAAAAGTACTATTAATAATTTAACCATTTATTATGACAAGTATAAGCGTAAATATATTACTCATCCATATACTCGCGCGCGAGTATATGTAAACAAGATAAACGAATTGCCAGAAAATATAATTATAAAAGATCTTATTTTAATATTTTTGTATTGTAAAACAATCGAA
>JBEKHL010000081.1:0-3968 GCA_050012295.1 Gammaproteobacteria bacterium | reverse complement strand
GAAAAAAAGAAAACCATAAAATATAATATAAGCGATGAATTTCTGCATTTTTATTTTTATTTTATATATCCAAATAAAAAAAAATTGAACAAGGATTAGGAGAAGAAGTTTTTAAAGCACTTCAAGGAAGGAAATTAGATGCTTTTATGGGTATTGCATTCGAACGTTTTTGTCAAAAAAATATAAAAAAAATTATACAATTATTAAACATACACCCAGAAAACATCATAAATTTTGGTCCATACCATTCTCAAAAACACAGATCTAAAAACGAAAAATCACCAATGGCTCAAGTAGATTTAATGATCGTGTTAAAAAAAAATAGACTATTGATTATTGAATGTAAATTTACTAATCAACCGCTTGGAATGTATATCATCCAAGAAATTCAAGAAAAGATAAATCGGCTTTGTATTCCAAAATCATTTTCTATAAGCCCTGTTTTAATATCAGCCTCCGGAGTTATAAAAAATGTTATGGAACAAAATTATTTTGATTCAGTTATAACCATTGAACATCTATTGGCATAAAAAAATCCTAATCTCAAAATGCCCTATCGTGTCGTTTTTTATCCCAAGTTTATCACTAAATTGTTTATATTGAAGGTGAGCCAAAAGATTTGTTGAAGCATTTAAATAAAAATTCTATTTGACAAAACACTTATTTTTTACTTATAATTAACTTATATAAAGAACTGAAGTTAATATTTTGTTTAAAATACTTTGGAAACCAAAAGCTGCTCGACAAATTGAGAAAATTAAAAACAAAGAAACTTGTAAGATTATTTTTACATCTATAGAGCAATTAGTTAATTTTACAAATTGTACAAATATTAAAGCTCTTAAAAACCATGAATATAATTATCGTTTAAGAGTAGGAAAATACAGAGTGTTTTTTGATATAAATGGAAATATCCAAGTTATTTCGATCGAGGAGGTAAAAAACGTGATGAAAGCACATATTGAATATCAAACGATTACGAAAAATGGTAAACCAGAATTCGTTGTTTTGCCTTATAGCGATTTTTTAAAAATATACTCTGATCCCACAATATCTAACACTATCCCTAATGAAGTCATGAGATTAGTAATTAATAAAGACATGAGTCGTATTAGAGCATGGCGAGAATATTTAAAAATTACCCAAAAAGAAGTTGCTAATAAAATAGGGATCTCTCAAGCTGCTTTATCTCAAATAGAAGCTCCAAATTCAAAAATACGTAGAATTACCCTAGAAAAAATAGCTAAAGCTTTAGGGCTTAATATAGAACAGCTTAGATGAGATTCAAGAACGTTTTTGTCTCAAAATGCCCTATTATATAAATATAATAACAATAATTCTTCTTCTAACTCTGATTTTTCTTGTTCTAACTTTTCAATCTTTTCATCATCCCATTTAATAGATGTTACCATACCAAGCTTTTCGTGCCGTTCTTTATCTGTCTTGGCTATTTTAATTACTTGACTAATATCTACAATTTGTTTGGTTAAATCTTTAAATTTAGTTGCGCTTACATCATTTGCAAAACACAAATTAAACATTAAGACATTAAGACATTAAATACTAAGGCTAATAAAATAAGAATTTTTGATATTTTAAACATTACTACAACTCCCATTTAATTTTCTAACTATTGTATCATAAAAAAACATTAATTCTACTAACTTTTAAAAATGATTATCACTTAATAACTTAATATAAGACTATCTGTTTATTGTATATGCAGCCGAAACCCTTAGTTGTTTTTCTCTATTGAATATGCAACCCATGGCACATGGCAATAGCCAATGCATCAGCAGGATCTGCCTTAGGCATTTTATCTAAACTCAATAAAATTTGTACCATATGCTGCACTTGTTGCTTATCAGCTTGCCCATACCCAACTACTGCTTGCTTAATTTGCCTGGGGAAATACTCATGTACTTTAAAACCACAACTAGCCGCAGCTACAATTGCAGCTCCTCTAGCTTGCCCTAATTTTAAAGCACTATTAGGATTTTTATGCACAAAAACTTTTTCAATACTAATTTGATCTGGCTTATATTGATTAATAATCTCTAATAAATCATCATAAATTTGTTTTAAACGTAACGACCAGTCGGTACCTATAATTTTTATACAACCACTAGCAATATAATGTTGTTTTCGCTTATTAGACTCTATTATTCCAAAACCTGTAATTCTTGAACCAGGATCAATTCCCAAAATCAGCATGATCAGTATAATCTTTAAAATCAACATTAGAGTATACATTTTGTACATCATCTAAATCTTCTAAAGCATCTAAAAATTTTATAATTTTATTAGCTGCCTCTAAATTTTCTGGTTTAATATAATTTTTAGCGATGGTAGCAATTTCAGCGCTCTCTATAACTACGTCTGATGGCATAGTTTTCTCTAAAGCAAGTTTAATATTATGAAGATCTTTGGGTTCTGTAGTTATTAAAATTAAACCATCTTGTCGCTCAAAATCTAAAACTCCTAAATTAATGGCTGTTTCCATAATATTATCTGTCTGCTCCACAGATAATGCTATTTTAGGCTTAAGAATTATATGTCCTTCTTTAGTAAATAAATAACTAACCGAACCGTCTACTCCTAAATTACCCCCATATTTAGTAAACATATGTCTTACATTAGACACTGCTCTAGTATGGTTATCTGTTAAACATTCTACCATAACTGCTGTACCACCTGGACCATATCCTTCATAACTGATCTCTTCTAGATCTTTGTCTTCTCCACCAACTACACGTTTTATAGCCCGCTCAATAGCATCTCTAGTTAAGTTTCCACTTAAAGCCTTATCTATAGCCGCTCTTAATCTGGGATTAGTACTAGGATCGGGACCACCTTGCTTAGTCGCTATAGTAATTTCCCTAATAAACCTAGTAAATAACTTGCCACGTTTTTGATCTTGCGCTTCTTTTCTAAATTTGGTATTTGCCCACTTACTATGACCCGCCATGCTACGCCTCTTTTGACTCTTCTGAACCTGCTAAATTACGTTTTTTCTCTTTGCTGGATTTAAAATCTGTTTCATACCAACCTTGGCCCTTTAATCTAAAACTTGTTGCAGAAATTAATTTTTTTACCGTATCGCTATTACACTCTGGACAAATCTGTATAGGTGCATCAGATATTTTTTGGATTTTTTCAAACCGTATTCGACAAGTTAAACATTCATATTCATATATTGGCATAACAACTACTCCCATTTATTTAATTATTTTCTAAGTTCAGACCACATACGTTGCTTTTCTCGTTCTAAAGCTTCTTTACTATTATAAGCACTAGGGTAACCATTATTATTTTTGATTAAATCGCGCATATGCTCGTAACAAAAACTATTACCCTGCTCCCAACCTGTAAAATAATCATTTTCTATAACTGCCCTATGTTCATCTTTAATATACTCAAATAAAGTATCTCCAGCCTTATTTTGCCCAGATTTACAACCATCTATATAACCATCTACAAAACTAGTAGTATGCCCTTGCATAAGCAAATTATCACGATTTGCCATTAAATACCCAGTTGGTCGATCAACTGGTTTGCCGGTTTTTTGTATATTATTACTGCAATTACTACAACAAATCAGGCATAATAATACAAATAAATTTAAATATTCTATTCGTTTTAACATAATAAAAACATCCGTTCTAAAAATAAAAGTTTAAATTTATATAATACCCGTATTTTAGGAGAAACTTAATGCTAAGGCTAATAATTATTTGTTTTATATTCATGTTATTTAAAATTTGTTGGAAGCTAATAGCATCAAAATTGATTATTAAAAACGATAAACAATATAATAATAACCATAATAACAAAAATTTAATTAAAAACTTAACTAAATGTGCTACTTGTAATTTATATTTACCTATGGAAGATGCTATTCATTGTGATGGTAAAATCTTTTGTTGTAAAGCACATGCTGATCAAAAAAAATAAACCTATTAAATATA
>JBEKHL010000080.1:0-4032 GCA_050012295.1 Gammaproteobacteria bacterium | reverse complement strand
GGATTTAAAATATCTCGTATGGTAGCTCTTACTAAACAACAAGAAAAAATTATTAGATGTATAGATAAAAAGTTACTACAAGACTGTAGTGTATAAAAATGGCTTGGAGATTAGGATATTAGCCTGCAAAATTAAATAAGTTTCAGCTGAAAAAACTCCATGATTATCTATTTTACTAGATTTAACTTCCACAACTGATGACACCATTCTACCAGTTGCTGTTTGTTCTAATTGATCAGAGATAGCCACCTGTAATCGTTGTTTAGAAGTAATGTTCCCTGCATGAATCATTGTATTGCTAGCCAGTTTAGTGTTACCATTGCTAGTAAGTTTTGCACTTTGATCAACAGCAATCTTTTTACTTGCTGCTAAAGTTGTTTCTACTATAGATGAGATCTCTCCAGATATTTTTAAGTCATCTCCTGCTGCTACTGCAACTGAATTAGCTGTAACTTTAGCTGTTGCGGTTTGTTCAAAATGATCAATTGTTTTGATCTTAATGCTACCATTAGAGTTTAGTTCGCCAGAATTATCCATAGCTACAGCGGCTACATCTAATGTTTGCTCTGATGAAATTGTAGCAGAATCATGATTGGTAATTTGATTATTGCTTCTAACTTTTGTAGCGTCTGCTTTTAATAACCCTCTATTATTCAACTGTTGCCTTATTGCTAAATCTAACTGTTCAGCAGATAAAATTTTACCACTATTAAGATTATCAAGGATCTCAGTTGCCACATTACATTGTTGTTCAGCAGTAACTTCTCCTGCATTTTCTATATGCGTACCAAATAACGATAACTTCTCAGCCATGAATTTACCGGATTCATGGTTTTGGGTTAATTTGCTATAAATTATTAATTCTTCTTTGGCCTTAATTAAACAATTATTAATTATTTGTGATACAGTCAATTGCATTTTAGCATCACTAAGGATCTGTCCTTGTGAGCTGTTTTTTAATATTTCTAAGTAGCTAATTAAATCTTGTTGCGCATAGATTTTACCGTCATTAATTAATTGTTCAACCAAACAATCCAATTCTTTAGCAGATACTTGACCTTCAGGTTGATTAAACCACCGACCATTGCTATTAGACAATATCACTTCTAATTTCTGTGTAGCTTCAATTTTAGCCCCATTAAGTAATTGTTCTCCGCCTATAGTAATATTAGTTGCTCGTAATGTTCCATTAGATTCATTAGCTATTATCCCAGAAAAATCATGCAAATGTAATTTACCCTGTGCATCAATCTTCCCTTGATTAATCAAACTACTAGTAGGAGGTAATTCATCTACATCAATATGGTTCTTAAGATCTATTTTAAGAAGATCAATACCACCATTACTTAATATAACTCCGGAATTACTATTAATTAAGTAGCTATCATACCCAAAATGGGTATGCTTTTCGCTACCAATTGTTCCAAAATTAATAAATTTTTTACCTATACCATAAATTGCTTGTAATGATAATATTATGTGATTATTGTACAATTGTTTAGCATTGAAGGTTAAATTGTTTTTAGCACAAATTGTTCCATTATTAATGATTTCTTTAGTTGCTCCATTAAATTGTGCAACACCATTAACGTAAATAGTTCCATTATTTATTAATGATCCCTTAGTTTTTCCCTCTAAAATTAAATTAGCTCCAACATTTAGTTTTTGGGTATTTTCTAATTTTTCTGTATAGGATAAATTACAACTATCTTCAGTTGTAATATCATGCTGTAATAATAAAGATTTTCCTGTTAATTGTAATTTTTTACAAACAAAAGTAGAAGTATTTAAAATAGTAGCATCTGTCTTTATGCTTAAGTTAACATTTGGATCACAACTATTAATACTAATTGTTCCGGCTTTACTAATTGTTCCGGCTTTGGAAAAACTAAGATCTATTTTACAATCTGAAACAAATTCTTTAATATTGATCTGTTCTGACTGATCAGTAAATTCATGGATGATTGAAGATTTTTGTTCTCCGTATTTATAATTAATTTGTAATTTATTAGAATCTATAAAAGAGACAGAAAAATCTGCATTTAATGAGGGTTTTGTAACATGAACCACGCCAATAGGATCCGTATCTATATCATCTAAAGAAACTGCATCAACATCTATTTCTGGAATTTTGAATTTTTTATTAGCTGGCATAAGCACCCCTAAATTTAAAATAATATTAACATTCTATATAAATTAATCTGGACAAACCCGCCTACTTATTCTATGGTGTATTTCTTGCCTCATGTCACCATTAAGTTGATAAAATACATCCTTATTAAATTTGTTCTCAATTATGCTAAGGATTGGCTCTCTACGCCCTGAAGCCCAAAATTGATTTAATATAGGCAACATAGTTGGCAAATCTATACCACTGGCCACTTGATTTGCAACATACTCAACTGTTAGTGGAGCTTGTTTACCTGGCGAAAAAGTTACTGGACACCAACTACTACTTTGGCTATCAACCACATGAGTATGGTTATTATGTTGATTCTTAACGCCTTGCAGATCACTTTCAATCTGTGATTTTAATGTTTTAAATTGGGTTAATAAACCCTGCTTTGCTTCTGTCACTTGGCTTAATAAGTTAACATTTTCTCGCTTTAATTCAGTATGATGTTGGTTAATTGTGGCTGTTAATTTCTTTTCTTTTGTATCTAACTCTGTTCTTAATGCAGTACTAGAAGAAGAATCAGCTTTACTATTAATTTTCTTTTCTAATTCCCCAATAATCTTTTGATACTTTTGTTCTTGAGTTTCTGCTTGTTTTTCTAAAAATTGGATTTTTTGTTCACCATCATTACGAGATTTTTTTAATTCTTCTATGGTAGCCTTATCTGAATTACGCTCTTTGTACAAAGTATCTAGCTTTTGTTGCATTTCATTTAACTGCGTTAATAAAGATTGTGCGGTTATTATATCTATGGTACCTGGTACTGTAGTTAAATTAGGAGTAATAGTTTCACTTGTTTGTGTAGGTATCTCCTGTTTTAGGGTAGAAGAACTATTTATTAAATCACCTTCTATTTTTATAGTTCTTGGCATTTTAACCTCCAATTTTTTAGTTTTTGATATTATTTAAGCATTTTAACGATTTAAGAACCTACCGCGATTTTGTCGAGGAGGTGCTGGTGGTGATGGAGCTTGTACTCCTGGGGAAAAAGTTACTGGACACCAACTACCACTTTGGCTATCAACCACATGAGTATGATTATTATGTTGATGCTTAAAGCCTTGAATATCACTTTCAACATGTGATTTTAATGTCATAAATTGAGTTAATAAACCCTGTTTTACTTCTGTCACTTGGCTTGATAAGTTAACGTTTTCTCGCTTTAATTCAGTATGATGTTGGTTAATTGTGGCCGTTAATTTCTTTTCTTTAGTATCCAACTCGGTTTTTAACTCTGTTCTTAATGCAGCACCAGAAGAAGAATCAGCTTTACTATTAATTTTCTTTTCTAATTCCCCAATAATCTTTTGATACTTTTGTTCTTGAGTTTCTGCTTGTTTTTTTAAAAATTGGATTTCTTGTTTATCATCATTACGAGATTTTTTTAATTCCTCTATAGTAGCCTTATCTGAATTACGCTCTTTGTACAAACTATCTAACTTTTGTTTCATTTCATTTAACTGCGTTAATAAAGATTGTGCAGTTATTATATCTATTATGTCTGGTACTGTAGTTGAGTTAGGAGTAACAGTTTCGGAACTATTTATTAAATCATCTTCTATTTTTATTTTTGGCATTTTAATCTCCAATTTTTTTAATTTTTGATATTATTTTAACTTTTTAAATATTTAAGTGCCTAATGCTATTGACTCTTTGTGGAGCGTGGGCTGGTTGTGCTGGAGCTTGTATCCCTGGCGGAAAAGTTACTGGATACCAACTACCACTTTGGCTGTCAACCCCCCTGTTTCAGGAAATCTGTCGCCTAGAAGTTAAATAACTTAGGTGGGCGATGGAGTATAATTATGATCCCAAAAAATAATTTTTCTGAAGACTTTAAAAAAACTATGGTTACAAAA
>JBEKHL010000079.1:0-8068 GCA_050012295.1 Gammaproteobacteria bacterium | reverse complement strand
AAATGTTTTGATATTAAAGAACCAGCTAAGTTTGTAAACTTATAAATTTTGTAGAGCCTCGCGGATTGAAAAAAAGCCCGTCGTTATTGATTTTTTTGAAAAAAAGTTCCGAAGTCAAGGGGAATAAAGTTGGAATTATATATCTTGTTAGTAGTATTTATCCGTTAATATTTAGTTTTATATTATATAAGCCAATAATTCTTAGTGATTTCATTAATATTTTAACTACAAATTCATTCAATATTTTTGTAATAGCCATTATTTTTGCTGTTTTAATAATAAATTATAAAAACATTTATAGTTTTTCTGAATTAAAAACATTTAAATTAAAAAAAATTACCAAAACACCTAGAACAATAAAAACTAGATTTAACCCTGTTGTTAAACAAATAATTTATAGTTATTTTATATATTTAAGCGGATATTATATGTTTGCTTGGATTATGCCAATGCATATATTAGCTATAATAAGTATATTTTTATTGCCTGGATTAATAATGTTATTGTTTAAAGTTCTTGTTAGCCCTAAGTATATTAATTATCTGCTAGAGTATTAAAATCAATTCCTTGCTCTTCAATAATCAATTTTAAAGCTCGCAATGCTTCAGTTTGTAATTGTCGTACCCGTTCTCTAGTTAATCCAATAGTGACTCCAGTTTGTTCTAGGGTATTTGGTTCGTAATTATTTAAACCAAATCGTAATTCTACTACGGATTTTTGAGTGTTAGTTAATTTAGATAGCCAGCGGTAAATCATTTTCTTTAAGGATTGGTTAGAGGCTATTTTAGCTGGATCTAATAAATCACTCCCCACCATTTCTACTAAAGATTTATTAATGTTTTCAGAAATAGGAGCATCAATAGAAACTATTTTTTCATTTAAACATAAAGTGTTTTCTATTTCTTTTTCAGATTTACTTAATTTATTAGCTATATCATCAAAGGTTGGCTCGTGGTCGAGCTGTTTTGCTAGCTCATGTTTAATGCGAAGACAAGAGTTTAATTTTTTCATTATATGCATTGGTAATCTTATAGTACGATTTTGAGTCATGATGGCTCGTTCTATGGTTTGCTGGATCCACCATGCACTATAAGTAGAAAATCTAAATCCACGTTCTGGATCGAATTTTTCCACAGCGTGCATTAAACCTAAATTACCTTCTTCAATTAAATCTAAAATTGCCATGCCGCTTCTTAAATATCTTTTAGCAATTTTTATTACTAATCTTAAGTTGCTTTCTATCATTTTTTTTCTAGCATGCGGATCGCCTTTTTTAATTAGGCGAGAATAATAAATTTCTTCTTCTTTACTTAATAATGGTGCTATGCCTACTTCTCTAAGGTATATATCGGTAGGATCTTTGCTTTTAAAATATTTTTGTTCAGTGATAAGTATATCAATATTTAGATCTGTATTTTCTTGATGTAGTTCTTGGTTAATTTTTTCTATATTTTCTTGGATGTTGGTAAGTTCGGTTAGTTCTGCATCATCTATTTCACTTGTTTCATTAGTTTCGTTAGTAAAATCAAGTTCAATTAATTCTATATTTTCTTCATCTTCTTCATCTTTTAATGAATTACTAATTAAATCTATTTTATTAAGATCTTGTAACTCCGACCTTGGTTTTTTTAATTTTGTGGTATGCCGTTGCATAGAACATGGTACCTGCTAGTTTATGGTGTTATTTAGAAATTCGGCAAAATGGCTTAATAACTTTAGTTTTATTCAGGATTGTGAAAACCGCTACTTGGTAGTCCAGGACAATAAATTGATAGATATTTAGCTGGTGGGCCATTGGTAGGATCTATTAGACAAAAATATTGAAATTCTCCTAAACTAGAGACTTGTGCTATGAAATAAAGCATAGTTTGGTTAGGGTTAGTATTTTTAATGTTTAAATTACAGCCTGCGGTACCGCCACCATAGCTATTAGCTGTATTATCTATAGAGCATGGTGTGTAAGCTGTACATGTGCTAGTAAGTGTTTGGGTGATAAAAGTGGTAGTTGGGCAAGCTTTATTTTTCGCATAATAATTACTAATAGCTAATTTATTTTGTTCTGCCGTGGCAAAGGCGCTATTAAATAGGGCTTTAATTTTATAATCTTGATAGCTATATATTGACATAGCACTTAAAACAAACACTATGCTAATAGCTACTATAATCTCAATTAGAGAAATAGCTTTTATAGTATTTACGGCTTTTAATTTTACAATTTTTACAATATAGTTGAACATATATTATATAATAAGATAGGTCATGAAGTATGGGTATACCCGGGTATGTATTTTTTGTTGGATTACGTTATTTTTTAGTAAAAAGACGAGATCATTTTGTATCTTTTATCTCTACTGTTTCAATATTGGGTATTGCCTTAGGGGTGGCAGTATTAATTACTGTGTTATCCGTATTTAATGGTTTTAGTAAAGAAATTCGTGCCAAAATTTTAAGCATAACTCCTCATATAACTTTAAGAAATTATTATGGGCCATTAAAAAATTGGCAGTCAGTAGTAGATAACTTAAAAAATTCTAAACAAATTGTTGGTGTTGCACCATATATTTCAGATCATGGATTATTAGCTTTTCAGGGATATACTATACCAGTAGTTGTGCTCGGAATAGATACGTTACAGATTGAAAATGTTTATCCGTTAAATAATAATATTGTTATAGGCAGTTTATCTGAATTAATTCCAGAAAAGTTTAATGTTATTTTAGGACAAGATCTAGCAAATAATTTAGCGATCCATATTTATGATGAAGTAGCTTTAATTATACCGCAAGTTAATATTTCTCCACTTGGAGTAATGCCTAGAATTAAAAAATTTAAAGTGGTTGGGATTTTTAAAAGTAATACTCAATATGATCAACATCATATTTTTTTAAATATTTCCGATGCTAGTAAATTATATAAATTACAGTCAGGGATTACCGGAATACAAATAAAACTGCTAGATGATTTATCTGCAAAAAAACAAGCTTATCAAATTAGTGAAAAATTTAGTCATAAATATTTTGTATCTGATTGGACTCAAGATTTTAATGCATTTTTTGAAGCTATAAAAATGCAAAAAACGGTTACCTGGTGTATTTTATTGCTTATTGTTGCGGTGGCAGCTTTTAATTTAGTATCTAGTTTAATTATGTTGGTGACCGATAAACGACCTGATATTGCTATTTTAAGGGTTATGGGAGCTAGCAGTAAAGAAATAATGTTAATTTTTATGATTCAAGGTACCGCTATTGGAATAATTGGTACTATTAGCGGATTAATTATTGGTTTGCTTTTAGCTTACAATATTACTGATTTAGTTAATTTTATACAAAATATATTTAATGTAAAATTTATTTCAGAAGAGGCGTATTTTATTGGATTTGTGCCGTCAGATATTCATGTTAGCGATATTGTGTGGATTTGTGGTTTATCGTTATTTATGAGCATTATAGCAACCTTGTATCCAGCGTGGCGTGCTAGTAATGTAAAACCAGCTGAGGCATTACGTTATGAATAATATTATTTTAGAGTGTCAACAAGTAAGTAAAATTTTTTTTGATGGTACTAATAAAGTACCAATTTTGGCTAATATTAATTTACAAGTAACATCAGGCCAACAAGTTGCTATTATGGGTCGATCTGGTTCTGGTAAAACCACCTTGCTACAATTATTAGGTGGACTAGATGTTCCAACAAACGGCATAATTACTTTATGTAATCAAGATTTAAATAATATTAAAGAACAAGATAAAGCGATTTTACGTAACAATAACATAGGGTTTATTTATCAGTTACATCATTTGTTGGCAGAATTTACTGCATTAGAAAATGTATGTATGCCATTATTAATTCAAAAAATGTCACCCCAAATAGCTAATGATTTAGCTGCTAGTTTATTAGAAGAAGTAGGGCTTAGTTCTAGGCTTCATTTTAAGCCAAATAAATTGTCTGGTGGAGAACGTCAAAGAGTAGCAATTGCTAGAGCTTTAATTAATAATCCAAACTGTATTTTGGCAGATGAACCTACTGGTAATTTAGATGTAGAAAGTGCTGAGCAAGTAATGGATTTAATTAGTAATTTAAATAAAAAGCGTCAAGCTGCTGTTATTATGGTTACTCATGATCATAGTTTAGCGAAACGTTTCGATCGAATTTATCAATTACAAAATGGGCAGTTAATTTAATATACTATACTAAATGCATATGGGTTTTCGGTGTTCTAAAATTAAAAGGCTGTTGTTTGTGCCCCCTAAGGGGCGAGTATCGGGAAGAATTTGCTGGGGTTTTAGTAAAGTTAGCAGGTAAAATATATTATTTTCGTAAAGGATATACGCCTTTTAATGTAGGTTCTAGCGACGATGTTGCTCGTAATAAGTATTCAGCTAATTATCTTCTTAAAAAAGCTGGTTTCCCGGTTCCTAAAGCTAATATTATTTCTATAAAAGATCGGATTAATGGCGCGTGGTCATTGCCAAAACTGACATATCCTATTGTGGCTAAACCTACTGCATATACTAGTTGTGGAATTGATGTTTTTTGTAATATAAAAAGCGAACAAATACTTATTGAATATTTAAATGAATTTGTCGTAAAACATAAATTTATTTCAGTTGAAACTTTTGAACAAAGTTTAAAATCTTATAGGGTGGTTGTATTTTTTAATAAAGTAATAGCAGTTACCCAACGTGATCCAGCTTGTGTTATTGGTGATGGTATACATACAATTGGCCAATTAATTGATATTGAAAATGAAAAACGTGCTAAAATTACAACTGTTACATTAGGTGATCTAAAGGTAGATCAAGAATACAAAACCAAACTAAACGAAATGAATTTAACTTTGGACTATATTCCAAAAGCTACTGAAAAAATCGTATTATGTTATACTTGTAATTCTTCTCGTGGTGGTACCATGAGATCTTTAGGTCGCGTTATTTGTCCAGAAAATGCCAATTTAGCCTGTAAAGCTGCTAAAGTTCTTAACTTAAATTTAGTAGGATTTGATATTATTTGTGAAGATATTCAACGGCCTATAGAAAAATCTAGAGGCTTTATTATTGAAGCAAACGCAAATCCTGATATTTCAATCCATGAATCACCATTAGCAGGTGATTGTGTTCCGATGGCTAAAATTTTTCTTAAACAATTAATTAAAACACATCCGATTGCGTATATGCTTAATTATTTAAAAACCTCTTGTTTGATTAGTATATAATAGAATTATGGATATAAATTTATTTCTTTATTTACAAGCTGCTAAATCTTTAAAACTGCCTATGGAATATTCTGAAGAACTTGCCGGCGTTTCGGTAAAGTTAGCCGAAGATACTTATTATTTTCGTCAAGGCTATACTCCGTTTAATATTGGCTCTAGTGATAATCTTGCTCTTAATAAATATTCAGTTCATCATCTTTTTAGAAAGGCTGGTTTTCCAGTTCCTAGAGCTACAGCCGTTTGCATAGAAGATCGGATTAATGGTGTGTGGTCGTTACCGAAGTTGATTTATCCTATTGTAGCAAAACCTACTGTAGATACTGGTTGGGGTGAGGATGTTTTGTGCAATATAAAAAACGAACAAGTGCTTATTGAATATTTAAATGAATTTGCCTTAAAACATGAATTTATTTCTCTTGAAAATTTTGAACAAGGTTTAACTGCTTATCGAGTAATTGTATTTTTTAATAAAGTAATAGCGGTTGCTCAACTTGATCCTGCTTGTGTAATGGGTGACGGAAAACATACTATTATCCAATTAATTGACATTGAAAATAAAAGACGTACTAACATCGAATCTCTAACTAATATTAGAGTAGATCAAGAATGTAAAATTAGGCTAGATGAAATGAATATAACTTTAGATTATATTCCAAAAATTAATGAAAAAATTATATTATGTTATACTTGTAATACTTCTCGTGGCGGTACTATGGTATCTTTAGGACAATCAATTTGTCCAGAAAATGCTGATTTGTTATTTAGAGCTGCTAAAGAACTTAATTTGAATTTAGTGGGATTTGATATTGTTTGCGAAGACATTCAACAGCCAATTAAAAAATCTAGAGGTTTTATTATTGAAGCAAACTCCAATCCAGATCTGGAGCTTAATGAAATGCCGGTGGAAGGCGTTTGTGTTCCGATGGCTAAAATTTTTCTTAAACAATTAATTAAGAATCATCCAGTTGCTTATTTGTTTAATTATTTAAAAATCATGTTGTTGTCGTTATTTAGTAAGTATGAAAAATCTATATTACGAAATGCTTAGCCGTTCTTTAAAAAACTTAGGTACTTTTTCAACTAGTTATATGGAAGAACAAGCGCATAATGTTTTTACAAGCTATGCATTACTTAATGGAATAGATACTAATGCTTATCCAGAATTAGAAGAGTTTTCTAAAGTATGTGAAAATTTTATTTTTAATATGTGCAATGTTAAAAATAAAAATGAGTTTAAGATCTTTGCGACTACTGGTTCATCAGAAGCAATCGTATTGGGAATGTATTTTTTAAAACAGTATTGGCAGCGGTTATTATTTAACGGTGGTGCTAAGAAGCCTAATATTATTCTTAGTAGCCATAGCCATATAACTTGGCAAAGAGCTGCGGAACTTTTAGATATTCAAATTAAAATATTACCAATGTTACAAGATTCTTTAATAATCGATACAAAAGCGTTAAGTACAGTGCTAGATGAAAATACTATTGCAGTTTGTTGTACAGTAGGTTCTCCAACCACTCTTTGTTTTGATGATGTAAAAGAGATAAATCGGATCCTTGAACAATATAATTTGCAATATAATATATATGTACCGATACATGTAGATGCCGCTAGCGGAGGGTTTGTGTTACCGTTTGTGTATCCGGAATTTAATTGGAGTTTTAATTTGGCGCATGTCTATAGTATTAATATTTCTAGCCATAAATATGGGTTGATTTATCCTAGTTTAGGTTGGTTATTGATGCGGAAAATAATTTGTCCAGATAGTTATGCATTTAAACAAGATTATTTAGGTAAAACGATCCATACTTATGGGATACGTTTTTCTCATACTGCTGCCCATCTGGCAACACAGCATTATTACATTCAAACCAAAGAATATGCTGGCTATAAGAATATTATTAATAAATTGTTTTTCTTAGTAACCATACTTAAGTATTATTTGTCACAGATTGACGAAATACTTTTTTTATATCATCAAACAAATGCGCAATTACCAGGAATAGTATTTACTTTAAATACGTCGGCTTTTAGTTTGCATCAATTAACCAATGATTTAAGGCAATATGGCTGGATTGTGCCGGTTTATCGATTACCATGTAAAAATCAAATAATTGTAGCTAGAATTGTTTTACGTTATGGAATGACAGAAGAAGCAATACAAGATTTTATAATTGATTTAAAAAACACTATAGGAAAATTAACTAGGGTTGTGGTATAGTTATTTTGATTTTTTTTTATGCCTTATATGGGCGCGTTCTTTCCAGTTTTTAATGATAGTGTAGCGCCATATTAGTCTAATGGCGATATTTCCTACCACGGCAGAAATTATTCCTAGAATAAAACAGCCTAATAAAAATGGTTCCCAAATGTCTCCAACTAAAGAAGTTAACCATTCTATAGATAATTCGAAATTGAAAGGTTTAGCTGGGATATTTAAAATTTTAGCTCCTACTAAATAAGCAAATAAAAATAATGGCGGCATAGTTATTGGATTAGTTAACCACACCAATGCAATAGATAACGGTAAATTGGCATTAAATATAATTGCTCCTAACGCTGCTAATGTCATTTGAAATGGTACCGGGATCCAGGCGACAAACAGCCCAACGGTAAATGCTTTACCGACAGAATTACGGTTAAAATGCCATAAATTAGGGTTGTGAATAAATTCCCCAAAAATTTTTAAAATTTTATATTGCCGTAGTTTTTCTGGGCTTGGAGAAAACTTTTTTAAAAATCTTTTTGGCATAATTTAATCTATATAATTAATAAAATTAATAATTTAATATTGCATTAATATGCGGTTTATAAAATTTAATATAAAAATTTTTGCTAGTTTCTTTTTATTTGGT
>JBEKHL010000078.1:0-4589 GCA_050012295.1 Gammaproteobacteria bacterium | reverse complement strand
AACAAAATCTATTCTAGGTACGAAATGTTGTAATAATTTAGTAGGGAATTTATATTTATAAACAACTAAAAGCTTATTAAATAGCTTGGAAATAGCTAATATATTTGCCTTTAAATCATGTTTTATAGAAATTGTTTTCGAAGATAGCATCTTATGTTATGCCTGAAAAAATTAGATCTTGACGATTAATTACGATTAATTATAGTATAAATACAAAATATTATTATATAAAGGATTATTATGAATTTTATTGAAGCAATGAATTTTCGCCATGCCTGTAAAGCGTTTGATCCAAATAAAAAAGTTAGCTTTACTGATCAGAATCTTATTCTTGAATTTGGTCGTCTTTCTCCTTCTTCTTTTGGACTAGAGCCTTGGCATTTTTTGGTAATAAATGATCTAAAGTTACGAGAAAAAATCAGACCTGCTTGTTGGAATCAAGCACAGATTACAGATTCTTCCTTTGTAGTGGTTTATCTTGCATGTTTGCCTCACCAATTTCGTCGTGATTCAAAGTTTATGCGGCAACGCGTGTGGCGAAGAAGTCTAGAAGAACAACGTTATCAAATGTTTCAAAATCTTGTTATTGATTATCTTTCTGAACAAAATACGGTGGAATGGGCAAAGCGTCAAACTTACATTGCTCTTGCTAATATGATGACTGGAGCAGCTAGCCTTAGAATTGATTCTTGTCCTATGGAAGGTTTTCATGCTGATGCTCTTAAAATTACGCTTAAAGAACAGGTCGATTGGAGCTTATTTGATCCTGTTGCATTGTGTGCATTTGGTTATAGGGCAGGTAAACAAACTCAACAAACTCGCGAATTATTAGATAGCGTGTATACAGTTATATAGAGCAGCTTGACTAAGCTAGAATTTTTTGTAAAATCATATCTCGTCATGAATGAATATGAGATTGTAGGTGATTTAGGCTTTAATCTATCAGAGTTTGAATTGCTCTCACAGTTCATGTTGCATAAAAAACCACACATTGATTGGAAAGTTTGCGATTTTGAAGATTATATAAGTTATATTCTCGAGATTCGAAGACAAATTAAAATTAATTCCGTAAGTTCCAATGTTGCTTTTTTAGAGAGCTCCCATCTTGGTTTAATACGTCAAGCATATCAAAAAAACTACTTTCAGTATTCATACCAGCGTTATGATTTAAAATTAATCGATGAGAATTGGCTAGATAGAATCTATAATATTCAGGATCCGTTTTTTAGCAGTAATGGACTTTTTGTTAAATCAGGAATGTCAGCGTTTTTAGTGAGTATTTTAACATTAAAAAGGCTATACCCGTCTTTTACATCACTTCATTATGCCAAAGACGGTTATTTTGAAGTGAACGATATGTTTACACGCTACCTTAACTTATATAATGTCGCTTATTTTAGTGAAGAAAATCAGCATCAACCAGACATTGTAATATTAGATAGTACCACCGCTATTGTTGATAAAATTCAATGGATAAATGCAAAAATTATTATTATAGATACTACTTGTTGGGCAACAACGGATCCTATTATTAATAATTTATTAGGACATTTAAAAGATTATTCAGGATTAATAATTTTGGTTCGGAGTCATATTAAATTGGATTGTTTTGGTTTAGAAATTAATCGATTGGGATCTATTGTTATTTTAGTTAATACCAGTTTATCTAATGTCCTGTATCAATTTAAAGATGCATGTCACGAAACAACCTGTAATATAGGATGTAATTTTAATATAGAAGATTGTTATCCGTGGTTGTTTTATAAAAAATTTCATGAATTATGTAAAATGCGCACTAATAGGATCAAGTATTATACTAATAAAATTTGCGATAGATTAATTAAAGAAAAGGATATAGATTTTCCTGTTTATAAAGGTCAGCATGATTTATTTATTATGGCAAAGTTTACTAGGATTCCAAAAAGTTTTAATAAAAAATTTAAATTTGGTAATCCGGTAATGCGTTATGCGCGTCAAGTTTGTGAGATCGCAAAAAAAATAGGGTTGCCAGTAGTGCCATCGTCTAGTTTTGGGTTATGTTATAGTTCATTTGATGGTTATCTTAATCGTGCTGGTACAGAAGCTTATCTACGTTTAGCTCCAAGTCCCAATATGAATGAAACTCAAGCAGATCAAATTGCTGATTTTTTTATTGAATGGTTTGCTAAAGGAAATAGATATCAATGGTAGAAACTATACTAGCGCCTTATATTAATAATTATCAAAAACCAATTCTTATTTATGATTTAGGGCAAATTAGCAAAAAAATGAATTTTTTAACTAATATTTGTCGAGATTCTCCGATAAAAATGCTTTTTACGGTTAAATCTTTCCCTTGTAGAGAAGTTATTGATTTAGCGTATGAAATAATGCCTGGTTTCGAAATTTCTAACATAAACGAATACCAACTATTACCAAAGGATATACACGATGTTATTTTAAGTATAAACGATCCTACTGGACAATTAAATGCTAGTATACCGATAGAACTTTCACAAAAAAACACTTGTTATTTACACATGGATGTAATTGATGAAGATAAACTTTTATCTTTTAATTTTCGGCCGAAGATACATTATGGTGCTAGAGTTTCTCACACCTCGCTAATTGGTAGTAAGAGTTATGTTAAAGAAAGTCGGTTTGGCAGTTCAATTATTAAACTAGCAAAACATAAAAAATTTTTTTTTAATGGTAAACTTACAGGATTACATGTACATAATGGCTCTGAAGAAAACACCATTGATGATTATTTAATTATGGCAGATCAGATCGTTTATTTCTTAAAAAAAGAAAATATAAAGATTTCTTTCGTAAATTTAGGTGGAGGATTACATCTATTAACAGAAAAAGAAATTGAAGAATTAATACAACGATTGACTCCATCTTTTATAGATCATAATTTGCAAGGTTTTTTTGAACCTGGTCAATCTGTGGTTAGACATGCAGGATATGCTTTAGGTAAAATTCTATCGATTAAACAATTTAGCCAAGAAAAATATCATTTAGTATTAGATTTATCCAACGAATGCCATATTAAATGGTCGGATCCGGTTCTTTTGAATAAAGGGCAGCTAGATTCTTTAGATTCGCCACAAAAATTAACTGTGTTTATTGGAGGCCCAACTTGTTTTGAACATGATTGTTTGGGGATCCTTAAAGTAGATCCTGTTGATGGTAAATTACCATTTAAGCTAAATGAAATTTTAACATTTGGTAATATCAATGGATATGCAGCAGCATGGAACATGGCGTTTAATGGTATTAGTAAGGCAAGCTTGGCTTTTTGTTAATCAGTGTATTATTATAATTTTCTGAAGATTTAGAAGATGATAATAAAGCTAATTTTAGCATGGATACATTAGAAGAGCTGGATAATATAGGTAAACTGGAAGAACTAGAGGAGCTAACCAAACTAGAGGAGCTAGGTAAATGAGACGAACTAGATGAGCACACCAGAGGAAAGTTAGGCAAACTAGTTGGACCAGTTGAAGTTTTTTTGTTGATGTCTGAGAATGTTGTTATTGTTCGTACACCTAGTAATACCATATTAATATTAGATAAAATTTTGTTAATTGCTTTACATTTATGTTCGGTTAGAGATAAGGTATTAATTGTTTTAACATAAAGCTCTATCCAAGATATAAAATTTGCCCCCTTCATTTGGCATGGACGATATCTAGTATAATAATTTGTCGCGTTATAAAGAAGTTCTGCCATAATTTCTACCATAGATACATCAATATAGACTAAATTAAATAATAAACTCATTTTTGATGTGATATCTGTTACTGCTAAATATGGATCTTGAATTGAACTGCTATCTACAGAATGAATTAAATTATTGAATATATTTATAAAATTTGTATTTATTAAATCTATAGATAATTGTTGATCAAATGATATTATTTCTTTTAATTTATCAACACTACAAGTTTCTATAGCGGTTAAAATTAATTCGTAATCAAAAAAATCTTTAATTTCAGTAGCGAAGAATAATGCCAACTCAATATTATTACTAATTAAAAATTGTTTTGTTTTATATGTTGGTTCTTCAATAAATTTCATATTCTTACCGTTTGCGCGGGAAGATACCTTATAAAATGTTTGTTTATAAAAAGCGTTATAGTGCACGTTATAACTACAGTCAGTAAATATTGGTTTACATTTATTTAAAACATCAACAAATTTTAGTTCTTCAAGCATTAACATGTTTAATATATTTTGCATTATTATTGATTTTCGTTGTTGTTCGTCTACACAGTAATTATTGTTATACATAGATAATAGATGCAATGCGGTTAATCCAAATTGATTTACATGTAATATGCTGTTTAAAATTTTGGTTCTTTGTAATGAATATATTTTAGAATTATGAAAAACATATAACAAATGTTTTAATATATATTCAGCAATTTCCACTTGCTCTAGGGATAGAGCAAATAACAATGGATTGTTTGATGATAAACAACTTTTTAACTTGTAATCACCAAAAGCATTAAAAGTACTTAACAAATAACGTTGTAATATTGACCGCCTATATATGTTTGGTAATGTAAAAGTTAATTCCGTATTAGGATTAACAATTAAAC
>JBEKHL010000077.1:0-4889 GCA_050012295.1 Gammaproteobacteria bacterium | reverse complement strand
TAAACTAACTGACGCATATTGAACTTTTTCTAATAATAAAGAATTTTGCCACCAATTATGATTAGTTATGCTACTATTATTTTCGACCAACATAGTGCTGATTATTAATAATAGTACCCCTCTCAAAATTCCAAATTGTAACCCTAATATTTTATCTATAAATTTGCCAAAACCTTGGGTTTTTATAGTTTGGCAAATTAAATAAATAGTTATGCTACCTATGATAAACATAAAAATAAAAATAAAAATTCCAGAAATTATTTCTTTAATAAACTCGGATTCAATAAAGGTAAGCACAAAAGTTAAATATTTTCTGAAAAAAATTGCACTAAATACCGCCAAAGACAAATTAACTAACTGTAATACTTCTCTTATCAAGCCACGCAAGATGCCTATCATACCAGACACAAAAAGCAGCAATAACATAATACAATCTAGTTCGTTTATATGCATAAAACTATCTTTTTACTTGATTTTTAAGTAATTTAATTAATATATTATAAATCTTATCTCTATGTTGTCGTCGATCTATAATCATATCAATAAATCCTTTTTCTATTAAAAATTCGCTACGCTGAAAACCTTCTGGTAATTTTTCTCTCACTGTTTGCTCAATAACTCTAGGCCCTGCAAAACCAACTAATGCTTTAGGTTCGGCAATATTTAAATCTCCTAACATTGCTAAGCTAGCTGAAACACCACCAGTACATGGATCTACTAAAACAGATATATAAGGGATCTTAGCATCAGAAAGTTTCTTTAACACAGCGCTAGTTTTGGCCATTTGCATTAAAGAAATTAACGATTCTTGCATTCTAGCACCGCCACTACAAGAAAAACATATTAATGGTACTTGATTGGTTAAGCAATCAGTAGCTGCTTGTACAAACTTTTCTCCAACTACCGCCCCCATAGAGCCACCTATAAACCCAAATTCAAAAGCGCAAGCTACAATTGGTAAATCGTATAAAGTACCTTTAATAACTATTAAAGCATCGTTTTCTCCGGTAGCTTTTTGTGAAGCGACTAAGCGATCTTTATATTTTTTAGTATCACGAAACTTTAAAGTATCTATAGGCTTAAGATTAGCAGCTAGCTCTACTTGTGGACCAGGATCTAAGAAATAATTTAAACGTTGCCTAGCAGTTAATCTAATATGATAACTACATTTAGGACAAACATATAAATTTTTTTCTAATTCATGTTTAAATAGAAATGCAGCACATTCTGGACACTTATTCCATAAACCTTCTGGTATATTACTTTTTTTGGTTGCTGCAGATGTTTGAATTTTTGGTATAAATTTTGAAAACCAGCTCATATTATATTAAATCTCCGCATTACTTGTGGTAATTTAAATTGCTCAGGGTACCCAACTTCTGCTAAGTATAAACCTTCTGGAGGAGCAGTAATAGAGGCTGCTTTTCTATTTTTAGCTAATAAAACTTCTTTAGCCCAACTAAAATTACGTTCCTCCCGACCAATTTTAATTAATACTCCGACCATATTCCTAACCATATTTTTTAAAAAAGCATTGGCCGTTATAGAAATTTGAATCAATTCTTTTTGCATAGAGATAGTTATATTGTGGATTGTTCTAACAGTAGTTTTACTTTGGCAGTCTTTTCCTCTAAAGCTAATAAAATCATGCTCACCTATCCAATAACCACTGGCTTGTTGCATAGCTGGTATATTTAAACTTTTATATTGCCAAGTAGCATAATTTCTAAATAAAGCTAAATTAACTTTAGAGTTATATATAAAATAATAATAAGTTCTAGATATAGCAGATCTTCTGGCATTAAATATAGGTTCTGTTTGTTTGCTCCAAAGCACTCTAATGTCTGGAGGCAAATATCTATTAACACCAAGGATCCAAGAATCTATTTTGCGATTTGTGGTAGTATCAAAGTGCACCACTTGAGCCATAGCATGTACTCTAGCATCTGTTCTACCGGCACAAATTGTTGATATAGGTTGATTCGCAATACAGGATAATGCTTTTTCTATTTGTTGTTGGATTGTTGGTAAATTGCTATTTTTTTGATGCTGCCAACCATAATAATTGGTTCCATCATATTCTATTCCTAATACTATACGAGGCATTTTAATAAGGAATCTATTTGTTCTCTATATCTAGGTTCTTTTATTGTAGCTGTATTGAAATCTTGCAAAATATCTCTAGCACTATTTCGATCACCAGCTTCCAGGTATTGTTTAGCTAATTCTATTTTTAATTCCAACTCCTCGTTTCTTGAAAATAATGTATGTGGTGGTGGATGAATTGTTTGAGTTGATTCTGTCTGTATATCTTGTAAATTAATTTGTTCGAATGCGGCATTTACATTTGTTTTTGAATTTACTCTTAATTCTGGTATTGGTTCTGAGGTTGGAGGTTTGTCATTAAATTGACCAGTAAACTCTATTGATTCTGTTGAAGTAGAATTTTGTTGCATCATTTTATATAATAAAAATACAGTAGTAGACACTAAAAAACATGCCCATAATAAATCATTACCATATTTTTTTACTACTTCCAAACTACTATTATATACTTCTGGCTGAACAGTAGTTGTTACTGTAGAAGATTTATTAACGTGTTCATTATTTCTGTTGCGATACGATTCTAATTCATTATTAATTTGTGTCATAGCCAAACTTTCTGCCAATGGTACCATATCTTTATGTAATGGAGTATTATTTGGTTTTAAATCTAATAATTTTTCGTAGTCTACAGGAACTCTTTTAGGTTGTTGAGAAAATACTTGTAATGATGATGCTACTTTATCTAAAACACCACTTTGATAATTACTATCTTGTTGAATATTAGCGGCTGTTGGTTCATCTGGATTCATTTCTGAAGTAGTAAGTGGGGCTGCTGCTATAGCTTCATTGGCAATGGCATCAGCGATAGTATTAATTTGTTGTTTCTGTTCTGTAGATAATTCGTTTTCCATAGGATCTTCTAATGAAGTTGCGAAAATAGCATCGCTAAACCCTTTTTTATTGACCCCACTAGGAATACTTTTTTGTTTACTAATAGGAATATCACGATTTGTTAGATTGTCTGGTGTAGGATCTAATAATGCGGTATAACTTTTGACTATTTTGCCTTCTGGCCATACTGTTTGGATTAAAAAATCTAAATAAGGTTCTTTAACTGATTTATTAGTTGAAACATAAATTACTGTAGTATCATTTTTGCGTACAACCTCAAATTTTAATTTACTTAAAAAAAACGGTCTAGGGATCCCGGTGCGCATAAAGTCCTTGGAGCTAGCTAATTCAACGAGAATATTATTTGTATCTATTTCCTCAACACCATTTAATATAATTTCAGCACTTAAAGGTTCGTTCAAATAAGAGTATACTTTTAACTCACCTAAACTAACTGCAAAAGCAATTCTACTTGCGCCCAAGTAAAGCAAGGACAATAAACAAAATATAAATATCTTTCTATACATATATGTTCTATTTTAGCATAAGCTTGCTCAATAACATCTCGGCAATTTGGATTGCATTAAGAGCGGCTCCTTTTCTTACATTATTACCTACCACCCACATTGCTAGTCCATACTCGTCATTTAAAAAATTTCTAATTCGACCAACGCTGATTTGATCCGATTCTGTTGCGTTTGGAATAATAGTAGGGTAAACATTGTTTTTTGGTTCATCAAATATCGACACTCCTGGTGCATTAGATAAAATTTCTCTAGCTAAATTAGCTTGTATTGGCCTTTTAGTTTCCAAATGGATTGCAACAGAATGACCATAAATAGTTGGCACTCTAGCTGTCGTGGCTATAACTTTTATAGTATCATCATGTAAAATTTTATGTGTCTCCCATACCATTTTCATTTCTTCTTTACTATAACCGTTCTCATAAAATACATCGATGTGAGGTATAATGTTAAATGCAATTTGTTTAGGATAAAATTTTGGATTAATTGGCTTACCGCTCAACATGTCTGTAGTTTGGCTAACTAATTCGCTAATAGCTTGCCTACCACTGCCAGAAACTGATTGGTATGTTACAAAATTAATTTTAGTAACGCCAACTAAATCATAAATTGGCTTAATTGCTAATAACGCTTGAATGGTAGCACAATTAGGGTTAGCAATAATGTTTGTTTTGTTGTAGTTCGCAAGATCTTCCGGGTTAACTTCTGGAATCACCAATGGAATATCTTTCTGATAACGAAAATGTGAAGTATTATCTATAACTACACAACCAGCTGCAGCGGCCATATTTACATACTTAGCAGATACATCTCCACCAGCCGAAAAAAATGCTATATCTATTTTTTCAATATTAAAATTAAATTTTGCCAATTCTTGTACTAGAATTGGTTTGTTTTTAAATAATAAGCTTTCCCCGATTGATCTATGGCTAGCTAATAAATATAATTTTTTTATTGGAAAATTTCTTTCTTCTAAGATCTCTATTAAAGCCTGACCTACCAAGCCGGTCGCCCCAACTATTGCTATATTTTTCATACATCAAACACCTAAATTTATTAAACTATTTATTTTTTTAACATTATTACTGCCATTCCTATTATTAATATCAAAATAATTGCTAAAATCCCTGTAGTAAAAAAACTTTTATTAAGATTTTTAGCAGTAAATAATTCTGGTTTGTTTTTTATATTACTATAAAGTACCCATGCTAATACTATAGATATTATTACTAGTAAAATTGAATTCATTGTTGTCATGGAAACAATTGTATCATCTTAGAAATATCTTTAAAAGGTATACTGAATGCATGGGTGCGACTAAAAGTGTAACTTATGCCCAACCTAACATAAGCCCATCCACCCGGCAGCTAACGCTGCCACCCTCCTTCGAAGCGAAGGAGGGTAAAACATACGTAAATTAAAGTCTTT
>JBEKHL010000076.1:0-5028 GCA_050012295.1 Gammaproteobacteria bacterium | reverse complement strand
ACAAAATCTAAGCCTGCTTTCTCTCTGTTAAACCATTCAACAATAATATTTTCCCATAAACATTGTTGCTGAAATCTATTCTGCAGACTCTTCATTAATTGCCTGTAAAGAAGAAGCTGGCGATAGTGGTGGTTCTACATTTTTAATAATTTTACGTATTAATGGCCCAATGGTTAGTCCCTGCACCATAATAGAAAAAATTACTACAGCATAAGTTATAGTTACAATAAAATCATGATATGGGCCTTGAATACTTAAAGCTAATGCTATCGAAATACCGCCACGCAAACCACCCCAAGTCATAATTAGTAATGTATCTGAACTAAACCGCTTAAACGTTGTTGATAGATAACCAACTGGTATAAAAATACTGATCCATCTTGCTATAATAGTAATTATTATTGCCCCTATTGCTGCAACTGATGTATCAAAATCAAAATTAATGCGCATAAATTCCAAGCCAATTAAGACAAATAAGATGGAATTTAATAACTCATCTACCAATTCCCAAAAAGCTTCTAATCTATGTAAGGTTGAATCGCTCATACTCCCATTTTTTATTGAACTGCCAATAATTAGTCCCGCCGTGGCTACACTAATAGGGCCAGAAACATCTACGACCGAAAATGCTAAGGTATACCCACCAGTAACTATCGCTAAAGTTAAAATAATGGATACTTCATAATCGTCAACTGTTCTAATTAATTTTGCAGCTAAGTACCCCATAGCTCCACCCAAAATTAAACCACCAATCCCTTGTCTTACAAACAACCAGACTAATTCTTGAGCCCCAATAGAATCTTCGCTACCGGAGGCAATAGTTAGAGTAGCAAAAAATAATAATATACCCATGCCATCATTAAAAAGAGCCTCACCAACTATTTTTAACCCTAAAGATTTAGGGGCCTTACAAGTTTTTAATATGCCGATAACTGCAATAGGATCGGTTGGAGAAATAAGCGCACCAAATACAAAACAATAATAAAATGGCAAATCTATACCAAGTATGGAGGTTAAACCGTACATAGCGTAGCCAATTAGTGCAGAAGAAATAACTACGCTAATGGTGGCTAAAAACGCAACTAAAGTTTTATATTTTACCAATTCCATAACATTAACATGTAAAGAACCAGCAAATAATAGAAAACTTAACATCCCATGCAAAAATGTCTCGTTAAATCCAGCGCTATCCAACAAACTCTTAGCTAGAAAATCTATATCCCAACTATATCTACCACCAATTTGTACTGCCAAAGAAAGCCCCAAAGTTACCATAGTAATACCTATGGATTTTGGTAATTTAACGAATTTATAGTTAATATAACTAGCTATGGCAGCTAACGATACTAAAATTCCTACTACTGTCTGTATACCCATGGAAACCCAAAAAATTTAGAAAAAAAATACTCTAATCTTACGATCATAAATTAATATAACATAAAAAAATTTTTAAAAAAAACAATCCAAAAAATAAATTTCAGCTACAATAAAAACATTATGGAACAAACTACTACTCTTAATGAATCATTAATGGTTTCGTTACAAGATTTAGAATATTGCAATTTAAAGCACGTAAATCTGCATGTTAAATCTAGAGAAATATACTGTATTGTTGGGAAAAACGATTCTGGAAAAAACGAATTGTTACGCTGTATAAATCGTATTTATAAACCCAATTACGGTAAAATTGTTATAGACCAACAAAATTTAAATTCTTTATTAGATAAAGATTTAATTAAATTACGCCGAAAAATGGCATTAATTACCAAAAATCCACAACTTATTTCCAGTAAAAACGTTTTTCATAATGTTGCATTACCACTAGAACTCCACCAAACTCCTTCCAAAAGGGATATTGCCAAAATTGTTGAATCAATTTTACATTTTACTGGAATCGCTGATCAATTTTTCGCTTATCCAAACCAACTTAATATGTTGCAAAAACAAATAACTGCCATTGCTCGAGCGTTGGTTTTGCAACCAAAAGCACTATTATGTGATGATATAACTTATTATTTAGACGTAAAATCTACCAATCAGATTGTTAACCTACTAAATGCTATTAATAAAGAGTTTGGGGTAACTATTATAATGGTTAGCAACGATATAGAAATTATAAAAAATTTAAGCCATAGAGTTGGCGTTATGGAAAATGGGAACATAATAGAAGAATCCTCTGCTTATGAAATTTTTGCAAATCCAAAAACCGAATTTGCTAAAGAGCTAGTAAGAGCTGCTACTAGACAAGAAATGCCGTGGGTATACAGAAGAAAGCTTCGTTTTCAAGCAACTCAAAATCAACATCCTATAGTAAGAATTAGTTTTGTTACTGTGTTAGCTACAGAACACTTGTTGGGCCATCTTATAGAATGGTTTCAATTTAAAATAAGTATCATTCAAGCTTATCAGGAACATATACAACATAAACCAATAAATGTAATATTAGCAGAGATAGAAGGTAGTGCCCCAGAAGATTTTCAGGAACATTTAGTAGAAGCTATAGAGTTCCTTAAGAAAAATGAATTACATGTAGAGATCCTTGGCTATGTTGCAAATTTTAATTGATGCTACTTATGACACATTGCGCATAGTATTTATTGCCACTGTATTTACTGTATTAATAGGTGGTCCGCTTGGTATATTTTTAGAAGCATCTCAAAACGAACACATTTTAGAAAAAAAATATTTATGGCTACATAAATCTCTATGTTATACAATAAACTTCTTTTCTAATATACCGGTATTTTTAATATTAATTATTATGATGCCTATTATTAATAAAATATTACATAATCATTTTTCTATAGAATTAGCTGCTGTTATTGCTTTAATATTTATTGGAATATTTAGTTTTGCTAACGATGTGTTTAAAACTCTAAATAGTTTGCCCAAAGAACTATCCGATACTGCAAAATTTTTAGGTGCAGAAGCTATGCAAGTATTAACTAAATTTTTGTTACCAGAAGCTATGCAAAACTTAATTAAGGATATAACTAAATTAGTTATTAATTTTATTGGTTTATCAATTATAGCTAGCGCCCTTGGAATTAGCGGGCTAGGTAAGTTAGCTTTAGAAAAGGGTGGCTATAACGATTTAGAAACCTTAGAATTATCTTATGTTGTTTGGGCTATTTTATTATCTACCAGCTCTATTTATATTGTTAAATCACTTAGTAATTATATTATTAGTTCTATTGCCGTAAAAATTAAAGATAAAGATAGTGAATAATGTATTAAATACTAGCCATTCTTACCTTGGATTTATAGCAATCTTAATTTTTGTTATAGCTTATATATTTGTAATTTTGGAAGAAGTAACAGATTTAAGAAAATCTAAACCAGTGCTCTTAGCCTCTGGAATAATCTGGATCATTATAGCTATCCTTGCTAAACAACAACACTTAATCGGTTTTGCATCTACCGCTGTTAAACATGTTTTATTAGAATATGCCGAATTACTACTATTTTTAATAGTAGCTATGACATACATAAACGTCTTACAAGAACGTCGAGTATTCGATGGATTACGAATTTGGTTAGTAACTAGGGGTTTTTCTTTACGTCAATTATTTTGGATCACCGGAATTTTAGCTTTTTTTATATCACCAATTGCTGATAATTTAACTACTGCATTATTAATGTGCGCCATAGTAATAGCGGTAGCACCTAACAACCATAAATTTATTTGCGCTGCTAGTATAAACATAGTAGTTGCCGCGAATGCCGGTGGAACGTTTAGTCCATTTGGCGACATTACCACTTTAATGGTATGGCAAGCTAATAAATTACAATTCGCTGATTTTTTTAAATTATTTATTCCATCAGTAATTAGTTTTATAATTCCTGCCTGCATTATATCTTACTCTATTAAAAACACCTCGTTGCATAATATTACAGAAAAAATTCATCTAAAATTTGGCGCTAAACGAGTTATTTTATTGTTTTTAATAACTATTTTATTAACATCAAGTATTAATCATTTCCTAAATTTGCCAGCCGTAATCGGCATGATGACTGGTTTAGGCCTATTAAAGTTGTTTGGATTTTATATAAAACAACACGAAAAAAGACTTATTAAAAATAATAAACTACCTACAGACTGTACCCCATTTAATATTTTTAAAAAAATCGAACAAATAGAATGGGATACGTTATTATTTTTTTATGGAGTAATTCTTTCTATCGGCGGATTAGCTACCCTTGGTTATTTAGGTAAACTATCGATGCTGCTTTATAATGATCTTGGCGCGCAACTATCGGCTATTCATCAACAAACCCCTGCTAATATTGTTATCGGTTTGCTTTCTGCAATAATCGATAATATTCCTATTATGTTTTCCGTTATAACTATGGATCCTAATATGGCTAAAGGGCAATGGTTATTAGTAACTTTAACCAGTGGAATTGGTGGTAGCTTATTGTCTATAGGATCAGCCGCTGGAGTTGCATTAATGGGTAAAACTAATGGAATATATAGCTTTTTTGCTCATTTAAAATGGAGTTGGGCGATTTTATTAGGATATATTGCTGCAATTTACGTACATTGTTTAATTAATTTTTAGATGCATTTAGGATCTCTGCAAAAATAACTTTTACATTTAAGCTTTGGGTGTTCATAAATTATTAAGTCTTTTGTTACTTAATAATCACATTATTTTACGATGATCTATTTTTTGAGGCGTTACATGTATTTCTAAACCCATAGAATGCATAACTTGAGTTAAACTATTTAATCTTGGATTACCATTTTTAGATAACATCTTATATAAACTTTCACGATTTAAACAACTTTG
Source organism: Gammaproteobacteria bacterium (assembly GCA_050012295.1). Classification (GTDB taxonomy): domain Bacteria; phylum Pseudomonadota; class Gammaproteobacteria; order UBA6186; family Azoamicaceae; genus UBA6186. Next base: position 235 of record JBEKHL010000076.1, on the reverse strand, counting down.
TTTAGCAATTTTTCCAACTCCTCCGCCTAGCGCATCTACAACATCTTTTAACGCTATAGTAAAAATTTTAGGATCATTTTCTTCTAAAGCGGCATTTAAATATGCAGCTGCCTTTTTAGGGTTTTGCAAAGATTTTAATAAATAATCTTTATATTGTATAGATTTTTTCATATTTTTTGTTGTTTATTGTAAATATAATCATTTAAATATTGTTTTGCCTTATTTATATCCTTAG
>JBEKHL010000075.1:0-9106 GCA_050012295.1 Gammaproteobacteria bacterium | reverse complement strand
GCATATTCCTAAATATAAGCAATTTGCTTATAACCAAAATTACCGTAATGAAATGGGATATATTATCTTTACAGCTAAATTATTAGAAAAATTTGTTTTAGCTCAACCTCAAGGGGAAATTTTACGAAATACTGCCTTTGAAGAAACCGAAAATTTATTAGCCCAGTTAAAACTTAACGGTAAGTATTATCGCTTTTGTATTAATTTAGATCATGCATTATTTACCTGGTTAGATAAAGAAGCTGCAAGATTGCAATTAAAGGTTAGCACGTTAATTAGAAAATTAATTGAAAACATTTTTGCTCAAAAAAACTCAACAATAGGAGTCCAATTATCTACTATTCAAAAAATTGCAATTGAACATCAAATTACAGCTTGTAAATTATTAGAAACATTAGTTAATAAAACAGTTGACGATGCTGCAAACGTTATTGAAGAAGCTCAGTTTAGAGCTAAAAACGTACTTATTCAATTATTTCCTGAGCAAGAGATATGTTTATTATAATTTATGCCTCGTTCTGCTGATCTGGTATCGGTAATAAATTCGTGAATTATCTAAGAGACAGGTCATAGGTTCAAATCCTCTCCTGGCTGGTAATAAAATTAAGGGTTTAATTTAGGTTTGTTCGTTTGGTTATTTAAATTTTGTCTTGTGGTCAACCATGTGAGCAACCAAAATTAATTATTATGCGATTTTGGACAGTGGTATACAGTTTATTTTTTGTTTTTGTGCCACCTTTAACACTAGCCTACCAATATATTTGTCAAAGTAGGTTGAATATTTCCAAATAAAATAGACATTGGCTTCTAAAAGCATATCTAATTTTTTGTCTATTTAATAATTAATTAAGTATTGGCAATAACTTTATATTAGTATAAAATCATCAATCAACTGGCTAGCGTATACATAATGCTTAATAAACTGAATATTCCGATCGGAACGAACTATTAAGCATAGTATAGTTTAATAATACTATAAAGGAGGTTGTCTGAATTAAGACGAAAAATAAAATGAGAATTAAAACTATAACCATGAAACCATGTAGAAGATTTACAAACCTTTGTATCAATAATATCCCTGAAACTGCAAAATTAGTTATAATGGCTGGTCCTAACGGTTCTGGCAAAACTTCTCTTTTTGATGGGTTTAATTCGTGGCATAAATGTAACAGTGGAATAAGTAGTGATTGGTGGGACAAAGAATATCATCAAAAAATTGGAGTACAGGAAATATCAAATGCAAAGCAGGCCATAAATATTGATTTCTATAATTTATCTTCAAAATCCAAAGAACATTCTAAAAAATATTTTTATTTTAGAACTGCATATAGACATGCACCAAATTGTAAACTAGACAATCTAAAAAATCCTAAGGATGTTTTTGATGATTGGCGTATTAAAACTATGATAGATATTGATACTGAGGTAGGCAACAATTATCATAGGATCATTTCAAAAGCATTCAATGACGTATTTGTTGCTTATCAGGACGCTGACACAATTGGAGAATTTCGTTATAATCTTATTGGTAAAATTAATATAATACTTCAAAGAATATTTCCAGCTTTAAGCTTACATAGTTTTGGTAATCCATTAGTAGATGGTACTTTTTTGTTTAATAAAGGGTTACATAAAAGATTTTCTTATAAAAATTTATCTGGAGGAGAAAAGGCAGTATTTGATATTTTGTTGGATATGATTATTAAAACTATAGATTTTGATGACACTATTTTTTGTATAGATGAGCCAGATTTGCATATGAATAGTAGCGTACAAGGAGCGCTATTGCATGTTTTATATGATATGGTAAATGATCAGTCTCAGCTTTGGATTGCTACTCATGCTATTGGTATGATGAGAAAAGCTAAGGATTTAAACGAGCAATATCCTGGTACTGTTGTTTTTTTGGATTTTGATCGAGATTTTGATTATTCGCAAACATTAGAGCCTATTAAACCAAACAGGTGTTTTTGGGAGAGAATTTTAAATGTTGCTGTTGATGATATATCAGAATTGGTTGCTCCCAGGCGAATTATAATTTGTGAAGGAGTGCCATATGGGGGTGATAAAAGTGTAAATGTTGCTCATGACGCTGAATGTTTAAATATAATTTTTGCTGAAGAGTTTCCTGATACCAAATTTATACCTGGTGGAAATTGTCATGACATAATAATGGATAAGCATGTTTTGGTAAGTACTATTAAAATAATAGCGAAAGGAGTTGATGTAATTCGTTTAATTGATAAAGATCAAATGGCAGAACATGAGGTGGAGGAATTGGAAGATAAGGGAATTAATGTCTTATCTAGACGACATTTAGAGTCTTATCTTTTTGATGAAGAAGTTATAGATGCTTTATGTGAAAAAACTAATAATGCTAATAAAAAGAAAGAGATCAGACAAGAGATGCTTGAAATAATAGAAAATTTACCAGGGAGAGGTAAATCAGTGGACGATATTAAGGCTGCCTCTGGGGAGATCTATATTGTTGCTAAAAAAATATTAGGTTTAACTAACGCTGGAACAAATGCTAGAGATTTCATGCGTTCGACTTTGGCTCCTTTAATAACTACAAATATGAATGTGTATAAAGAGTTGAGAGATAGTATTTTCAAAAAAGGATAAGAGGATAGCTTAACTTTTATAGTTGCTTTTGTTGTTTCTCAACTTGATTTTTAAAATCTTTTTATTATTTTTATTCATATACTTTCTATCATAAAGAAAACTGAGAGTTACACTATAATAAAAGAAGATAACTGTACAATCAGTATTTTTGTAGCACAGGGTTAGATCATCTAAATTTTAACTTATTACATCCACCAGGCGGCATTAGCCGCCGGGTGGATGTAATAAGCAATAAATCTATAGAATAGTGTCTAAACTTTAGATGCGTTTGCCCTGTTTTGTAGCAGAACCTGAAAATACAGATCTCTAGCAACAAAACTGTACGAGTTATTTGTGCGAGGAGCCTTACACAACATGGCAAGATCCTCTATTAATCTGCTTAATATTAATGTTTAAAAGATAGAGTTACATTACGTATATTTATTGTTGTAGTAATGTAACTCTAAGATGTAGCTCCATCAAATTTTGCGTTAACTATTTTCTACACTACTAATAAATTTAATCAATTCATCTAAAATTTTTGAATAACTAATGAACTTGTCTAGGTATGACTTGCTCTGTTCAGCTATTTCTTTAATTAAGACGATAATTTTTTGAGAAGTGCTAAAACTAACGTTGAATCCTAACATTTCTATAAAAATGCGCTTGCCTACATCCTCGAAGTACAAGTCAGCAATGGTTGCGCTAGATAGAAACTCATTAGTTACAGCGTTAAAATTAGCAACTTCAATGATGTGATTATTTAATAGTGTGAAATAACTAGATAATGTGGTACTCTGTTTTTGCATATTGACCATGGCAATCGCACTGAAAAACCCTTCTATTCAAGCCTAATCTAACTCATTGATTTTCAATTGTTTTTTATGTAAAGATAAGTTTATTTAGTCAATCAAATGAGGTGATGTATGGACTTATCAGATACATTTCTAGACCATTTTGCAGCTATCGAAGATCCAAGATTAGACAATCATAATCGCCGCCATGAACTTTACGATATATTGGTTATCACTATCCTAGGCACCATTTGTAGTGCTGACACCTGGACAGAAATTTGTGAATTCGCTCACGCTAAAATTGATTGGTTAAAAACATTTTTAAAATTACCAAATGGCATTCCTTCTGATTGGGTTTCTTCTTTATCTATAGATCTTAATAACGAAATCATTTCTATTGATGGAAAAACATTACGTGGTTCAGCAAACAGAAGGCGCGATCAAAAAGCTTTACATCTTGTTAGCGCATGGGCATCTAACAATCGTATTATGTTAGGACAAATTAAAACACAAGAAAAATCCAATGAAATTGAAGCCATTCCTAAATTACTAAAAATGATAGATGTCAAAGGCGGTACAGTTACTATAGACGCGCAATGGGATGTCAAAAAGATATTGCTAAAGAAATTATAAACCAAGGAGCTGATTATGTTTTATCACTTAAGGAAAATCAAAAAACTTTGTATGATGATGTTAATTCTATTTTTGCTCGTGCCGAGGAAAACAAACAAAAGCAATATAAAAAAATGTTACATAGCCGCAAAATAGAAAAGATCCACGATCATGGTAGAACAGAAACACGCAAATATACCCTTATTTCTGCTAGGGATCCTTTAATGTTTGAAATACGTTGGCCTTGGTTAAAAGGCATTGGCAAACTAGAAGTTACCAGAACAACAAATAATATTGTAGAAAAATCGACACGATATTTTTTAACCAGCTTAGAATATGAAAATATTGATAAGTTTATGGGTGCAGTACGAAAGCATTGGAACGTAGAAATTAATTTGCATTGGTCTTTAGATGTTAGCTTTAAGGAAGATTTAAATCGTGTTCGCATAGGATATGCAGCAGAAAATTTAGCTATTGTAAGACGTATTGCTTTAAACTTACTTAAGCAAGAACAATCTCACAAAAGAGGAATTAGTTGTCGTAGAAAAAGAGCAGGTTGGGATAATCAATATTTAATGCGAGTACTTTGTGTAAAATAAAGTGCTGACTGCACATGTACCACTAAAGTCAATGCAGAATAAATAATAATTTCAATTAGCAAGATTTTATGATGGTGGTAGTAGTTGTAACAAGAGATATAAATTGCTTCTGCTTTTGATGTCTAATTATAACGAAACCATAAGATTTGATATGAAAGTCTAAAAAATTATTTTATTAAAAACAAACATTAAAATAATATGAAGTTGGATTTTTAGCTGATTTTCAGTGCGATTGCCATGAGGTTGATATGAAGTGCCATGGTAGGTGTTTCAGCATCTATCATGGTGCGCTACGTTATTGCAGCGACAATTTAACGTATATCACTTTAAACTATTACAGTCAATAGTTGTTTTAATATTTTGCTTATTAATTACAGTATTATGGTATCAATTATAATTGAGTTAATGATTGCATTTATGCGTACTGTCTAAATTCTTTACTTCTTCCTTGGATAATCCAGTATATTTAGCAATAGCGCTACAACACATGCCATCTTGCAACATTTTTAATGCCATAGATTTGGCTTGTTCTAACTTACCTTCTTCTTTACCTTCATCTTTAAATTTATGTGCTAATGTACCCATAATTTTACCTCTCATCATTGGAACTTCTTCTAGTTGATTTAAAAATTCATTAGGGCGTTCAATGTTGCCTAATAGAATTATATAATATAAATTAATTTTTATATACCTTAATAACCCACTATCTACATGTTTTTGGTTAGTTATATTGGTAATTATTTGTTTTAAAGTGGCAGATATTAGTGATAAATCCTTGTCCTTAATATGCTTCTGTACTAGTTCTAGCAATCCTATTAATTTATGTTGTATTATCACTTCATCAGGTATCGTGGTAACATCAACTAAATGTATTGGTTGAGTTAAGGTTTGTTCGGCAAGTGTATAATCGCAAAATAAGTCTAAAACATTTATGGTATATGGATATGGTTTTTCTACACCACAATAGTATAAGATAGGAAACACTATTGGTAGCTTATCGTTTGGATGTTGTTCTATATGGTCTGAAATTATGGCTATCTGATATTTTAATACCCTGAAAGGCATTAATTTAATTGGTGACGATTGATGTTCGATTAAAAATATTAAATAACCATTAGAGCCATCCAGCATTTTAACACGATAAACAATGTCCGTGATTTGCTCTTTTAACTTATCTCCCAAATAACTCAGTGATATTGTAGTTAATAGACTTATTTTTTATCTCAAAATTTTTCACCTAATCTAAAGTTAACTTTTCGACTTTTAGCAACAATGATTAATTTTTTTACCATAAGATGAGGTTAAATGAATTTTTGACAATTAAACTAGCCTACTATTCGTGACAGCATAATATTACAGGTAGTGTTGGTGTAACTGATAATTATAAATTATTTTTATGTCGCAACTGCAATTAATTCAAAACCTAAAGATTTAGCACGTTTTTTTAGATTTTTTATGGTACGATCTTTATATTGTTGTTCATAATAATCTGCACCTGTTTCAATATATCCAACACCATTTTTTAGCATATTATAAATTATCACTGCAATTTTATGTGCGGTTGCGGTGATCGCTTTCATCGGACCAAGACGAGACTTCAATCGCCTTAAAAATGCTCCCAATGAGCTAGTACTTCTATACAAAGAATTAGCTGCTGTTCGTAACGCTGCCGCTGCACGATTGCTAGTTTTTTTACTAGGTGCGCCACCTAATCTCTTTCCTCCTGATACTTTGTTTCCTGGACATAAACCCAACCATGACGCAAAATGTTTACTATCTTTCCAACGACCCATATCAATGCCTATCTCAGAAATAATTATTAATGCAGTAATGGTATTTATTCCAGGAATTTCTGTTAAATCTATTCCGGTAATTCTTTCTAAATGAGCTTGTACATTGAATAATGGTGCATTTTTACTATTTGATTGTTTCTGTAAATCGTGATTTTTTAAATGATCTTCAGAAATTTCTTTTTTTGGTTCAAATTTAAAAAGTATTTTTTCTATTTCTACATCACAAGCACTCATCTTATTACAATAAAAATCATATAATTCTACCGCTTGTTTTAAAGAGAATATATGTTCTTCTTTATAATTACCGCAAAGAGATTTTTCTATTATTTCTATTGGATTTTTGCACCGAGGATCTCTATGTTGCGCTAATATTTTTGGATCGCGTTGTCCTGCCAATATCTCACGAATAATACTCATCCCAGTATCACCAGTAATATCTCTAATCACATTATGTAGTTGTAAATTCATTTGACTTAAGGCTTTCTGCATATGTTGTATATGAGAAGCTGCTTTTTTAGTCAACATGCTCTTTTGACGTATGTAAACTCGTAAACTACAAACTAATTCTTCTGGACGGAAAGCTCCATTTAATAAGCCATAGGTATGTAATTGTTGCAACCATTGACAATCCAATACGTCCGTTTTACGACCACTAACATTTTTTACATTTCTGGCATCTACTAGTTTTACGTCAAACCCTTTAGATTCTAATAATTCAAATAACGGGATCCAAAACACTCCGGTTGATTCCATTGCTATTGTTTCTATTTTACATTGCTTTAACCAATCAGCTAGAGCATATAAATCGGAAGTAAAACTACTAAATTCACGAACATTAATTTCATCACAACCCTCTGGAACAGCTACAAAATGAGCTGTTGAACCAACGTCAATGCCGGATGCCATCCTGTTAATGTGTTGTAAATGTAATGGTAATGTAACTTTTTTTTGTAATAATTTTTTATTTTTTGATGAAATTTTTTTACTTTTAAATTTATTAAGCATATAATTTCTCCTGTAGTTGTTAATTTAATTACTTAATTACTTAATTACTTAATTACTTAATTAATGATGTGTTTAGAAGCAGAAGCTTGGATTTGCAGCGATCTCCCAAACGGGATAGTACTAAAAAAGTACCTCACCAATGATGTTGCCGCTAAGCTTCTGTGATCATACTTCTACTCGGGCATAAAGCACCAATGATATTCCGACCTTTACAACATAAACACATCACTAATTATGTTAACATTGTTAAAATGTGGTGAACACACATAACAATGTGTCTATTATGTATGATCTTGGATTTTAACTATGATCTTTTTGTAAACTATCTGTTGTGATATTGGTGATTATGGGGAATAGTTATTTTTAGTTGTATAGCCGGTAAGGCTTGCGGTGCTTCCACATAAGAAGTTTTGTAAAATTTAATAGTGTTTATATCAAACTTGGCTAGAACATGTTGCGGTACATGGGTCGCAATAAAATCTTTAGCGATTGCTAAATTACTTAAACTCTTGCGAAATAGTTTATCATGTAATTTTTGGTTTGGCATTTTATAATAGCTTTCATTTGTTAGTATTAAATAAATTAATATCAGGTTAATAAACATTAATCAAATTTTTATTACATTGATCTTACTGTTTTGCATTGCAATTTGTCTTGAGAATATTAAAAGTTCATAGTTTACAGGCACAATTGATACATAAACCAGTATGATCAAGCTTAGCTAATTCTAAACATTTCCAACAGATGTTATGTTTTATCCCTATTTTTGATAAAAACTTTTCAGCACCACTACCGTAATTACTAACTGCTACTTTAGTTACACGAGTAATAAATTCACGTTTTCTTTTTAAAGTTAATCCGTAAAGTAACCCAAATTCTTCTATTATGTCTAGCATTTCAGCTATTAAAGACTTATCTGGTTTTTTTAGATTGTCCATATTTGATCCTAATAAACGTGTATCGTGCATTAATTATTTAAGGTTATAATTTTTATAACACTAAAAACCTTATAAATATATTTAAATAATATATTTATAAGTTATAGTAAGTCGAGCTTTTAAATTTTTAGGGTTTTAAAATTATTAATTTTCATTGTCATGGCTATCGGAAACATCATAACCTGCTACTATTTTTCTTAATGCTACTACGGTAGCTTTGTCGTTATCCTAGGCGCTTTAGCTTCAGATTTTCTTCGCGTAAAGCTTCTTACAGCCAGGGTAGCTGCTTGTATAACTAATTTAAAACGAGTTTTAGTATATGGTAACAGTCTTCTACTGTTATTCTTGCCATTTTATTTATCCCATAATATGTATAGTAGTGTAAATATTAGAAAAAATTAAAACGATATTATCACTATTGCTATAAATTTCAATAAATTCAGCGTATGATTTACTTTATATATTTTGTACAAATCTAAGGTTTATTAAATTCATTAGTATATTACCCAAGCTAGTTAAGGGATAGTAACAATGTCATTAGTTAACAACCTTACTATCTGGGTTAACTTTAAAAACATAGGAACAAAGTTGAATATATTTTTATTAGATCATGATATAAAACGTTGTGCTAAATATCATTGCGATCAACATGTTATTAAAATGATTTTAGAATCAACTCAAATTTTAAGTACAGTTTTGTATTTAAATGGAATAACGTCACCTTATAAACCATCACACCAAAAACATCCTTGTGTTGTATG
>JBEKHL010000074.1:0-5383 GCA_050012295.1 Gammaproteobacteria bacterium | reverse complement strand
AGTAGTAATTGGGTATTGAAAAAAGCTAAATAATCTATATTTATTAGCAACCATCTCAAAAGACGCTGCCGACAATATAACAAATAAAGTAGTTAGGCTAATAATTTTAATGCTAGCTTCAACATTTAAAAAACCATTATAAAAAAACAACCATGGTTGTTTGCTACCTATAGGAAATAAACATTTAGCCAATGTCCATGTGTCTGGATATTTAAAATAATGTTTACACCCATTAATACCTAATATTAAACTAACTATTACCACCCAATTAATCCAATTAACTATTATTATAAAAAAATTATTTGGCATTAAATTGCTGGAAATATTGGAGGTTCTTATATTTAATTCACCGTGCATTAATAAATTAATAATTAACCAAGTAGCTAATAAAAACACTATTATTTGAGCAAATAAAAATTTATTCAACAATACACTAGGTTTGCAACAAAAATAATCGGTATGAACAAATTTTAAATTAAAATTTTTAATAACAAAAACATGCAACAACACCCCCAACATGGCTATTAACCCGTATAAAAAATATAGTATTGTTGTTGTGTGAGCAAACACCAAATAAAAATTAAACATCACACTTGCTATTGCTATATACCAAATTGACAATTTAATTTTTTTGCGCATTTAAATATTTTTGCTCGATTAATAATTGATTAAGACTAGATTGTTCTGCAATCATAGTAGCCAATAATGCTTCTATCCGTTCGTTTTGTTTATATTTATGATATTCCATCCATATTTTAAATGCTTCCATTTTAACCATTTCTTTTAACAAATCATCTTGTTTAGCATTTTCTATCTTTGTGTTCCAATTGCTATCTTCAAAACGACTTTTAGCTTCTTGTTCCATTAAGCTTAGTTTAGAAAAGTTTTTATCACTTGCAACAGATCCACCTTCTAATGCACTTAAAGATAATCTGTCTAACATCATGCTATTAAAAGAATTTTTGGCTACTCCTAATCTAGCTTCTTGTACTAAAGTCTCGGCAAAAGCTGCTTGATTATGAGGTGAATTACGTCGAATATCATCCTTAAGTTCTAGCATCTGTAATGGTATTCTTGATGGAAAAGGATTAGTAATATTATTAATAACCTCTATAGCTGATAATAATTGATCTTTATTTGAAAAAATATTTTGTTCTAATAATACCGACGGTCTTATATCGGCATACTCACGAACAATTTTAGGTTTACAGTTCTTCGGATCAGCTATAGGCGAGCAAAACAATTCATCATGCTTACCAACAAAATATCCTCGCGGATCGACAGCACCACTCAAAATAATATTTTGATCAGCGCTAGAGCCTGTTATCCTATATAATTCATAATTAAGATATTTTGATTCCATTTGTCTCATAAAATCTTGCCAAGTAGGATTACTTTGTAATTTATTTAATTTGACTGGTATAGAATCTTTTTCTAAATCTAACGAATAACTCGATAACGAAATTATTAATAATGACACTATAGACAATAAATTAATTATTATAACAAAATATTTTTTCATAATTTTTCTAAAGCATTTAATATTAAGCTAATCCTTTGCGCTGAAAAAATTCTAGATAGTAACTGCATTCTTTCAAAAACCAAATTACGTTCTAAAAATAATTTTGCACTTTGATTTATTGGTTTACCAGTTTTAAGATTTGCTTGCTCTTCTGCAAAAGTTAATAGCTCTGCTGCTGAGCCTGGTTTAAGCATATCTATAGCCTGCAAAATTCTTATTGCTCTACTAGCTCTTAAATACGCTAATATATTAATAATTTTCTCTTCGTACCCACTAAAATCAACACTCCTTGCTACATCCATTGCTTGGCCAAGATTAATAATAGCAAGGTCTATTTTCGGATCAAGATCTGCTGCCCAAATTTCTACGCTCTCTAAAGCAGCAATTACTCTATAAAGCACTCGTCTATCGTAACTATCCCAAAAAGCATGAACTGCGTTTATACGTAGGTCTGGCATTTTATAATCCTCCGGTTATTGCATCCACCCGGCTGCTAACGCAGCCACCCTCCTTCGTAACGAAGGAGGGTAAGATTAATACACAACCATAACATTAATGTAATTTATATAAATTTTATAGCATACTTATTATATTATACGGTCACTTTTAATGAAATACATTTTATGTGCCAAATCTTACCCTCCTTCGTTACGAAGGAGGGTGGCTGCGTTAGCAGCCGGGTGGATGCAACTATATCATAGGTCTTAGAATATAAGCTATAATAATTATACAATTTTTTAACTATACAACTTAATTTAATATATTTTATAAAGAGCTTATATGGGATTTTTATCTGGAACAAAAAAAGTCGTTGGGCATATCGTTAATTTTAAAGTAACTGATTGGATAAACGCTACTTACCATAAAGATGTTTTTAAATATCTTTGTAATTATACCAAAACAACCTTTACTACTGAACAAGCATTACGTCAAGAAACATTTGAACAAGCTATGGAACGTTTACAACTTACCGAAGAAGACCTAATAGCTAGAAAAACAGAATTCTATAGATTATTTGTTATATCTTTATTAATTAGTATTGCATTATTTATTTATACAATGTTTATAACTATAAAATATAAAAATTTATATGGCTTCTCTTTAGGAATCGGCGTAACTATTCTAGGTTTAGTTAGAACTTTTAAATATCATTTTTGGTTAACTCAAATCAACAAAAAAAAACTAGGCCTAACTTTTAAAGAATGGATAGAACAATAAAACTAACATTTTTAAAATTATCACCAATATTATTGCTACTTTGGCCAATAACCACATCGGCTGGCATATTTGATCCACCAGTTACTGATCTATCGGTACAATATATAGGTAATATATTCGGTGGCAGTGTTGGCGGTATTAGTTTAGGTACCACCAGTGCCAGCAATCCTTTTTTAGGAAGTTTATTTCAAGCATTTAATGGGGTAATACTTGCAGTAGCCATATTTATATTGTCTTACGTAAGCTCAATAGGTATTATAAACACCGCCCATCAAGGTGAGGCCATGGGTAAAAAATGGTCATCAGTATGGATCCCGTTACGTTCTATGGGAGGATTACTATTACTGGCACCCGTACCTGGTTCTGGCTATTCTTTGTTACAAGTTACAGTTATGTGGATCATACTAAATGGTATTGGTGCTGCTGATAAAATATGGAATCTTACTGTAGATAATTTAGCTCAAGGAATAAGCCCTGTTCAAAGCGCTCAACTAAATAGTGGAGATACTAATCTAATACAACAAGTAGCACAAACTGCTGCTCCAATCATACTGCAAAATTTAGTATGTCTACAAGTAGTTGGAAAGAATATTAATACCGGTGTGTTATCTACAGTCAACAACACTTTAGGACCTAATTTTATAGATACTTCTAGTTCATCAGGCACTATACACTTCGGAGCTCAAGATTTAAGCAACCCTTCCGATACAGCCAACTTAGATATTTGCGGCAACATACAATTTAGTGGAAGCGCATCTACTGGCGAGTTGCCTGGTGCTACTAGTGCGCAAGCATCTACTATAGCTACTTATGCTTATCAAGTAAAAAAACAAGCTTTAAGTAGTATGATATCGTATTTAAGTCCTATTGCTACTGAAATTGCTAATGTTACAGCAACAAGCGGTAGCGGTCCTATATCTTTGCCAAGCGATCTTCAGGCAGGTTTACTATTTCCAGCAGTTAGTATCTATACAAATTTATTATCTGATTTAACCCAACAAGCAGCATTAGTACAACTTGGATTAGCAAACGAAACAACAACTTCCGTAAATAGCGTAGTAACTAACAATGTTGCTAATGCTAAAACTCAAGGATGGATCACTGCTGGTTCTTTTTATTTTTTACTTAATCAATCAGCTAGTCAAAATTTATTAGCTACTGCTACTAAATCCATGACTACCAACACTTATGCTACTGGCTATACGTTTACAACTACAAATTTACAATTAAACGCTACTGCTGCTGGACAAACTTTACAGACTCTTTTTCAACCATACGCAACAGCAATGAATAATAATCCCACCATTACAAGTCTATTTCAAAACGTAAATACTACAACAGGGCTTGGTGGACAATTTCATTTTGTTAAATCATGGGGAGATCTAGATTCATCTTTCCAAATAGTGTCTGCCATGTCTCCTCTATTTTTAATTGCTCTTGCCGTTGAAAATGCCGTGCAAGCCTTTATGAATGGTATAATGGAGATGAGTGGTGATCCATTGCTAGGGCACGCCAGATTAGGCGCAACCCTAATGTATTCAGCCGAACTTGGATTTGGAATTGCAGGAGCTGCTACCATAGGATCAACTGCACTAGCTGCTATTTGTGCTGCAGAATCTCCAATGGGAGCAGTAGTCGCAAATGCCCTTATAACGGTCCTACTACCACTACTACCTCTGCTAGCCATGGTGTGGGTAATGGGGGCAAGTTTAGCTATTTATCTCCCAATGGTACCATATATGATGTTTGCAATTGCTTCTTTAGGCTGGTTAATGTTAGTTATAGAAGCTATAGTTGCAGCACCTATAGTAGCATTAGGTTTAATTTTACCATCACAAGATGAACTTGGTGAAGTAAAACCTGCTTTAGGTATTATAGCTAGTCTTTTTTTAAGACCAATGTTAATGGTTGTTGGATTAATTATGAGTAGTAAAATATATGATGTAATGATTCAGCTAATAATGTTTGGTTTTACCAATAGTATATCAATATTAATAAGCGAGTCTAATAATCAAAGCTTATTTGCTTGTGTACCTATAGCTGTCTTATATGTTGGACTAGTAATCGCGTTAGAAAATAAATGTTTTCAATTAATTTATCAGCTACCAGATAAAATTTTAAGATGGATCGGCGTACAAGGTGACCAAACCGATATGTCAGCCTTACAAGAAGCTAAACAAACTTACGATGCTCATGCTAAAGATGGTGTACAGCCAATACAAGGTGGAACCACCGGCCTTATGAATAAAGCTAAAGAAGCTAATGGTATGATGGGTGGCGATCTTGGCGGTGGTGGCGGTGGTGGCGAAGAAGAAGGTAAGGGTAAAGCTGGTAAAGGTGGTGGCGGTAAAGGTGGTGGTTAATAGTTATTTATTAACGTCGCCCCGGTGCGGATGGTTTGTGAGAGCTGTCGGTATGTGATGGGTTTTTTGGTGCTGCATTAGGGTCCTCCTGGTGGTCATTTCCTACTTTATAATTATCTGCTGAACTTTTACTAGCCAAAAACTGTTTAAATTTACTAAGTATACCACCAGTATTAGCCTTGCTAGCAGAGGCTTGATGTTGTTGCTCAGTTTTTGGCCCACTACTATCATACAAACTATCATACTCTCCAAAAGCTTGTTTCGCCTTGTTTAACAATTT
>JBEKHL010000073.1:0-5612 GCA_050012295.1 Gammaproteobacteria bacterium | reverse complement strand
TGAGCTTGAAATTTAATGCTAGTTCCGTATAACAAAATGATTAATAATATAATTGTTTGATGCCAATTTATTCGTCCTTTGCCAGAAGTTAAACAACTTAAATAAGACGCTACAAATAAAAAACTAAATGCAAAACCAACATCTTTACAAATTGTATTACAATAGAAAAAAATTTGTGGTATTAAAGGAAACAAACAAAATATGAATCTACTAACGGAAAGGTTAACGCTATTAATTAAATAAAAAATTGCTCCGTATAGTAAAGCTAAATGAAGTAAAAACATCATACCAGAACCCGGTATGATTTGATTCAAACACCCCCAAACCAAAGACATTAATGGCGGATGATGATCATTGTATAACCCGGAAAGAGCCATAGCATATTGAGTTTGGCTATCAGGAGATAACATTCCTGGCCACATTAACAATAAATGTACTGAGCCAATAAGCAATATGATAATTAATGGGTGTTTAATTAATTTATAAATAATCAACCTCTCTGGAATTTAGCACTAAAATAAATATCCATTAATTAGGGTTAAGTGTTCTAAAATTAAATGGCTGTTGTTTGAGCCACGCAAAGCGGGGCGAGTTTACAGCTTTTTAATTTTAGAACACTTAACCCTAATGGGTATTTATTTTATTATAAATAAACGATTATAAACTAAAGAGAACTATTTAAAAAGACGTGAGCATGCACCTGGCATATACAGCACTTTATTACTAAATAGTCGCTATAATTATTACAAGTAATATCATTAATAAAGTATGTAATAAGGTCATATGCAAGCAAATAGTACGGATTTAGTATTAATACAGGCTATACAGCATGGCAACCGAAATGCTTTTGGCTTATTAGTTACCAAATATCAACATAGAATTTTGAGATTAATAAAGCGTTACGTCCCAGATTCTCATGAATCATTGGATGTTATGCAAGAAATTTTTATTAAAGCCTATAAAGCTATCGATCATTTTAGAAAAGAAAGTTCTTTTTATACTTGGCTATATAAAATAGCTATTAATACTGCTAAAACTTACTTAATAGATAAAAATCGTCATTTCCCAGATTTTAGCTTTGATATTTTGGAAAGTGAGCAGTTAGTTTCTATTATTAAAACTAATTTAAAAGAGTATAATGCACCAGATAATCTAATTTTGCGTGGAGAATTAGAAAATATATTTTTTTCTTTAATTAGCAAGTTGCCAGAGGAATTAAAGGTTACAATTAAGCTGAGAGAAGTTGACGAATTGACTTATGAGGAAATTGCACTAATTATGGAGTGCCCAGTAGGTACAGTTAGATCTAGAATTTTTCGAGCTAGAGAAGCTATTGAAAAAAAAATCACTAATAAAAAAGTCTTACATTAAAAAATTTATTATTATTTAATGTACAGCAAATCCAAATACATTCACATGCTACCCTTAAATATTTATTCAGCAAATAGTAAAAAAAGTTGCTAAAATTAGGTGTAGATGCTAATTTATTTAAATATTAGGGTTAGAAAATTGTATTGACAAGTATGAGTTTATATGTTCTAATTTATCTAACTTAATCTGTGCAAATGAAAGAGGATATTAAATGCCACCAGAAACAGAAATAGAAAACAAAGCATTATTACCACAATTTTGCAAATATATTAGAGAGCATTCTACAGAAGAAGAGTATAAAGCTCTTATGAAAAATTATGATTTTAAAACTGAAGATTCATTTGAAAATTTTGTTTTTAAATGTTTAGATTTTGTAGTTGAGAAGTGTTCAGATCCAAATAAATTAAACTTATTAGAAGCATTTAAAGACAAATTATTACCTTGTTTAAGCCAAGCAGGTAAAGAAGAAAAATATTATAATGAATTGCAAGAAATATTAAAATTAAAAAACAATAGTAATATTTCAGCATTTAAAGAAAGATTAAAATTATTTTTTAAAAAATTATTAAAAGAAAAGACTCAAGATGAAAGTAATATTCTTAAGGATTTATGGGAAGAATATTTTAAAGGTCAATCAGTAGCTAATGTTTTTTCTGATCGGACTAAACAAATTTTTGAAGGATTTATAGCTCAAAACCAAGCGGATCCATTAAAGAGAGCAGGTATGCTTGTGTTTGAATTCGTATTTACTGTGCTTGATTTTGCTAAGTATGAAAATACTCATGGTAAACAAAAATTATCTAGCTATAGAGATGAAGAATCTAAAGAAGAAAATTTAGTACACAAACATTGGAGAGCTCAACGAGGCGTAGCAACTCCTTCTTAAGTTAAGGTATTTGTTACAAAATAAACTGTATGATTAAATATTTTAAAGGACTTAAATTATAATGTCAGTGGTTCAACTAGAAGTAAAAAATTTATCAAAAATATTTGATGATAAATTGGTTGTTAACAACATTTCTTTTACCGCTAAAAAAGGACAAATAGTAGGATTTTTAGGGCCAAATGGAGCTGGCAAAACTACTACTATGCGGATGATCACTGGATTCTTAAATCCTACTGCTGGTACTGTTTGTTTAAACGGTATCGATATTTTAAAAAATCCTTTAGAGGCTAAGCAGCAATTCGGATATCTACCAGAAGGTGCGCCTAGTTATTTAGATATGAGGGTGTACGATTTTTTAAAATTTATTGCTAAGTTAAGAGGATATAATGGCTCTAAGTTGCTTGATTGCTTAGATAGAATAATAAATCAAGTTAATTTGCGAGAAGTTCTTAATAAACCTATAGATACTTTATCTAAAGGGTTTAAACGACGAGTTGGCTTAGCTCAAGCTATTTTGCATGATCCACCAATTTTAATCTTAGATGAACCTACAGATGGTTTAGATCCAAATCAAAAACATGAAGTGCGCGAACTTATTAAAGATATGGCTAAAGATAAAGTTATTATTTTATCGACACATATTTTAGAAGAAGTAGAAGCTATTTGTACTAGAGTTATTATCATTTCTATGGGCAAAATTATTGCTGACGATATTCCAAAAAAATTAGCTAATAATACTGAAGAATTAGAAAAATTTTTCCGTAAAATTACTACTTTAAGTTATCAAGAGGTAAATTAAATGTACAATATTTGGATTTTATTTCAGAGAGAATTGAAAAACTATTTTATTACTCCGATTGCCTATGTATTTATAACAATTTTTTTATTAATGAATGGTATATTTACTTTTTATGTTGGCAATTTTTTTCAAAGAGGTATTGCTGATTTAGTACCATTTTTTAGTGCTCATCCATGGATTTATATGATCTTTATTCCAGCTATTACTATGCGATTATGGGCAGAGGAAAAAAAGCTTGGTACAGTGGAATTATTATTTACTTTACCGATTACTACTATGCAAGCAGTATTAAGTAAATTATTGGCGGCATGGTCTTTTATTATTATTTCTTTAATTTTAACGTTCCCGTTGTTTTTAGCAGTAAATTATTTAGGTAATCCAGATAATGGAGTAATTTTGGCCGGATATTTAGGTAGTATTTTGATGGCAGGAGCATTTATTACTATTGGCGCCTGTATTTCTGCGGCTACTACTAATCAAGTTATAGCTTTTGTTGGTTCGTTTTTAATATGTTTATTATTTAATGTAAGTGGTTTTTCTTTGGTTACCGATTACCTTGGTAGAATACTTCCTGTAATAGTAATGGATGTAATACGTAATTTTAGTTTTATAACTAATTTTGATGTCATTGTAAAAGGATTAATAGATTTTAAAGCATTAATTTATTTTGGTTCATTAATTTTAACATGGACGTTAGTAAATGTAATTGTATTAGAAACCAATAAGGCGAACGATTAATTATGCAGATTAATATTAAAAATAGAAAAGTATTAACAGGCTTAACATTGGCCTTAATATTTTTTTCATTAATAGTTGTTAATTTTATGAGTAACAAATTATTTAGTTTTGCTCGGTTGGATTTAACTCAAAATCGAATATTTAGCTTATCCGAAGGTAGCAAGAAAATCCTTGCTAGCATAGATGAACCAATAACTTTAAAATTATTTTTTTCTAGGCAATTAGCAAAAGAAAACCCTTATTTTTTAAGCTTTGCTGTAAGAGTAGAGGAGTTTTTAAAACAATACCAAAGGTATTCTAATAAAAAAATTACTTTACAAGTTATTGATCCGGAACCATTTACTGAGTACGAAGATCAGGCAGTACACTATGGTTTACAAGGAGTTCCAGTAAATAACGAGGGGACGGAGTTATACTTTGGATTGGTAGCTAGTAATTCGGTAACTGGTAAAGAAATTATTCCATTTTTTCAGCCTAATAGAGAAGGTTATTTAGAGTATGATATTACTAGATTAATTGCTAAGTTAAGTAATACAACTACTAATAAGATAGCGGTAATTACTAGTTTGCCTATTAGTGGTGAACCAGGTTTTCAGTTTATGCCAGATAAAGCTAGACCATGGGTTATTTGGCGACAAATTGCGCAACAGTTTGATGCTAAAATTTTAGAAACAACAGAAAAAGAACAAATTTCTGTTATCCCACAAGACATTAAGGTTTTGTTGTTAATTAATACTGGGGAACAATTGCCATTAGTTACAGCTAAAGCTGTTGATCAATTTGTTTTGCGTGGTGGACGTGTTTTATTGTTATTAGATCCAGTATCAGAAATTAAAAATAATGCAAATTCAGAAGAACAAACCGCTAATGAAATGGTCCCTATAAATAAATTATTACAAGCTTGGGGAGTAAACTATGATGCTAATAAAATAGTAGCTTCTAGAGAATTTGCTAAACAAGTAAGATATAACTATCAAGGAAAAGAAACGGTAGGATTGTATCCGTTATGGATTGATGTTGATGCATCATCTTTAGCTAAAAATGATGTGTTAACTGCTAATTTAGCTAAATTAACTTTTGCTTCTGCTGGGGCAATTTCTGCGAATGATCAAGGCTCTAGTAAATTTGTACCATTAGTTGTTATTAAAAAAGATGCAATGTTAGTTAATAAAAATGATTTAACAAAATATAAAGCTAATCCAGTCAGTTTATTAAGAGAGTATCAACCAGAAAACAAACCAATTACAATAGCTGCTAGAGTTACTGGTAAAATTAAGTCAGCATTTAGCGAAGAATTTTCTACCGAACAAGCCAATATTGTTATAATAGCTAATGCAGATTTTTTGCATGATCATTTTTGGGCTACAGCGCAAAACTTTTTAGGCAATCAAATAATTGTACCTACTTCAGGTAACGGTAATTTAATATTAAATGCATTAGATAATTTATCTGGTAGTGATGCGTTAATTAGCGTTAGAAATAAAGATTCTTATACTAAGGGATTTGATAAAATTCATGAAATTGAACTTAAATCTCAAAGTCGGTTTCAACAAGCTGAGGAAGCCTTATTAAAAAGGATGGAAGAAACTAAACAAAAATTATCTGCTATGGCACAACAAAAATTGTCAGTAGAACATAGACAAGAAGAAGAAGCGTTTAGAAAAGATCTTATAAGCACTAGGAAACAATTACGAGAAGTGCGTAGATCTTTGCGTGAAGATATTCAGGTTTTAGAAAACAGAATTAAATTTTTTAGTATAATATTTATGCCGCTAGTAATAGCTTTATTGTGTACAGGGTATTGGTTGTTTGGTAATA
>JBEKHL010000072.1:0-6778 GCA_050012295.1 Gammaproteobacteria bacterium | reverse complement strand
GACTTTAAAATTCGTCCACCTATTTGCAATTTAGAGTTTACAATTCTTAATACTACTCCTTGCTTACCCTTATCTTTGCCAGCCAAAATTATAACCTTATCTCCTTTTTTAATTTTGTACATCTTATATTACCTCGGGTGCCATAGAAATAATTTTCATAAAGTTTTCGCCTCTAAGTTCCCTAGTAACCGGACCAAAAATACGTGTACCTATAGGTTGTTGTTGACTATTTAATAATACTGCTGCATTACCATCAAATGCTACTTTAGAACCATCTTTTCTTCTAACTCCATGTCTAGTTCTAACTACTACTGCAAAATATACATCTCCTTTTTTAACTTTACCATTAGGAATTGCATCTTTAACACTAACTTTTATAACATCACCTATTCCAGCGTATCTTCTTTTGGAACCACCAAGAATTTTAATGCACATGATCTGCTTGGCTCCACTATTATCAGCTACATCAAGCTTAGTTTGCATTTGGATCATAAAACAACACCCTTCTTAACTATATTCAACACTATCCAAGACTTTGTCTTAGATATAGGCCTACTTTCTTTTATTTGCACTACATCACCAACTCCACATTGATGAGTTTCATCATGCACATGAAACTTAGAAAATTGATTAATAGTTTTCTTATACAATGGATGAGTAACCCTTCTATCTACACGCACTATAACAGTTTTATTCATTTTACCACTACTAACTACTATTCCTTCTACTACTTTACTCTTATAGTTTTCAATATTTATTGGTTTTTTCATACTCATATATTACCCTTTCGTCGCACCTTTTTCTGTCAATACACACAAAATTTTAGCAATATTTCTTCTAATATTTTTTAATAGATGCACTTCTTTTAATTCGCCAATAGCATGCTGCATTTTCAATTTAAACTGCTGTTTAATTAATTCTTGTAATTCTTCCTGCAGCTTAACGACATCTAAGCTTCGCCATTTTATTAATAATTCTCTCATAAATAAAGCCTCTTATTTTACTGTTCTAGTAACAAATGTAGTTCTAACTGGCAACTTAGCGCTAGCTAACCTTAAAGCCTGTTGAGCTATTTCAGCAGTTACACCTTCTAATTCAAATAAAACTTTACCAGGCTGCACTAAAGCAACCCAATACTCTACACTACCTTTACCAGAACCCATACGAACTTCAATTGGTTTCTTTGAAATAGGCTTATCTGGAAAAATTCTAATCCAAACTTTACCACCTCTTTTTATAAAGTGACTAATGGCTCTACGTGCTGCTTCAATTTGCCTAGACGTAATACTAGCCAAATCTAAAGTTTTCAAACCAAATTCACCAAAACTCACTTTAGTTCCACTGGTTGCTATACCAGTATTTCTACCTTTATGCTGTTTACGATAAGCAGTTTTTTTTGGTTGTAACATATAATATATTTCCTACGCCATTGTAGCTTCTAAAGCTGCAGCCTCTTCTTTAATAGTTCGCAATATCTCGCCTTTAAAAATCCAAACCTTAACCCCAATCACTCCATAAGTAGTCTTTGCCATAGCTTCGGCATAACTAATATCTGCTCTAAAAGTATGTAGCGGAACTCGACCTTCACGATACCACTCTGTACGAGCAATTTCTGCTCCATTTAAACGACCAGCCACTGCTACTTTTACTCCTTTAGCACCTTGTTTCAAAGATGTAGAAACCGCCCTTTTCATAGCGCGACGAAACATAACTCGTTTTTCTAATTGAGCAGCAATACCTTCCGCCACCAAAATTGCTTCTAATTCTGGCTTGCGAATTTCTTCTATGTTTAACTGAATGTTTGCATTCAATTTTGTACCTAAAAATATCTTTAACTTATCTACATCTTCCCCGCCTTTACCAATAACTATACCTGGCTTAGCAGTACGAATAATAATTTTAATATTCTTCTTACCAACATTACCTGCTCTCTCAATAATCACACCACCAATACAAGAACCTATTGGTAAAAACTTGCGAATAATAGAGCGAATTTCAATATCGCTTTGTAATAAATCAGCGAAATTTTTACGATCTGCAAACCATTTAGCACTACTAAATTGATTTATGCCTAACCTGTTTAAAATTGGATGAACTTTTTGTCCCATAATGAATGTACCCTATTTATTATTTTCATCAACCACAATAGTTATATGACAATTTCTTTTAGTGATTCTATTACCTCTACCTTTAGCCCTTGCCATAAATCGTTTCAACCCACCAGCTTGGTCAACAAAAATTTTACTAATTTTTAGCAAATCCACATCTAATCCTGCGTTATTTTCCGCATTAGCAATAGCAGATTCTAGTAGTTTTTTGATCACTAAAGCTGCTTTTTTATTATTAAAAGTTAAAACATTAACTGCTTGAGCAACATTTTTATTTCTAATTAAATCAGCAACTAATCTTACCTTTTGCGCTGACATTCGTGCATATCTTAAAGTTGCAGAAGCCGCCATCTTAATTTTCTCCCAAATTCAAATTTCTCATATTATTTTTTATCTGTTGCAGCGGCAGTTTTTCTATCACCAGAATGTGCTTTAAATGTTCTAGTAGGAGAAAACTCTCCTAACTTATGCCCAACTAACGCCTCTGTAATTATTACCGGAATAAATTGCTTACCATTATGCACTATAATAGTTAATCCTATCATTTCAGGCACTATTGTTGAACGTCTAGACCAAGTTTTAATTGGTTTGCGATCATTAATCTTAACAGAATGCCTAACTTTTTTAATTAAACTAGCTTCAACAAATGGTCCTTTTTTAAGAGAACGTGCCATCTTACATAAACCTCAAAATATTTTTTAAAATGCTATTTTTTACGAGCCCTAACAACTAATCTATTACCACGATTTTTATGTCTGGTTTTAATACCTTCTACTAATCCCCACGGAGAACATGGATGCCTACCACCATTAGTTCTTCCACCCATTGGATGATCCACTGGATTTCTGGCTATACCCCTAGATCTAGGTTTAACCCCTAACCATCTATTCCTACCAGCCTTACCTAATTTTTGTAAATTATGCTCTAAATTACTAACTTCTCCAACAGTCGCACGGCAAACCGCTAAAACTTTTCTCATTTCTCCAGATTTTAACCGTATAGTAACATATTTACCTTCTCTTGCCAAAATTTGAGCAGAACAACCAGCACTTCTAGCCAATTGCGCACCTTTCCCTGGCTTTAATTCTATGCAATGTACTACTGTACCAACTGCAATATTTCTTAATGGCAAATTATTACCGACTATAATATCAACATCAAATCCAGATTGTATTTTATCGCCAACTTTTAAACCATTCGGCGCAATTATATATCGTCTTTGGCCATCTACATACTTAAGAAGAGCAATATTAGCAGTTCTATTTGGATCATACTCTATACGTTCCACAATAGCTTGAACACCATCTTTATCTCTTTTAAAGTCAATTAACCTATATAACTGCTTATGGCCACCACCACGTTGCCACATGGTAATTCGACCTAAATTATTTCTACCTGTCGATCTTGGAATATTATATGCTAAAGACTTATACGGTCTGCCGCTATATATTTCTGAATTTTTTATGCTAACTAAACCTCGTAATCCTGGTGAAGTTGGCTTATGTTTTACTATTGATATACCAGACATACTAATACTTACCCTATTTAATAAATTCCGCAATCTTAATATCTTGCCCTGCTTGTAATCTTACTGTAGCTTTTTTCCAATCTGATTTTTTACCATGTCGTTGTTTAAAAGTCCTAGATTTACCATAAATATTAATGGTATTTACTTGCTGTACATTTACATTAAACAACTTTTCTACCGCCTGCTTAATTTGCATTTTATTTGCCCAAGTTGCAACTTTAAACGCTATTCTATTATAACGATCTGCCATTTTATTAGTTTTTTCAGTATTTAGAGGCTTCAATAAAATTTTATAAAGATCTGCAGTTACAATACTCATAGTAATGCCTCATTAATATTTTCAATAGCTTGTTTAGTTATAATAATTTTTTCATACTTAATTAAATTTACTGGATTGATTTTTTTAGAATCGCAAGTAGTAATATACGGTAAATTTCTAGCTGCTAAATACAAGTTTTGATCAGTAGTTTGAGTTATAATTAAACCTGAAATTTTATCATTAATTTCATATTTTTTTAATTTATTAACCAACACTTTAGTTTTAGGTTGATCTACTAAAAACTCATCAACAACTTGCAACCTATTTTGTCTAATTAATTCCGATAAAATAGAGCGTATTGCCCCTCTATACATTTTACGATTTACTTTTTGCGAAAAATCTCTAGGTGTTGCTGCGAATATAACACCACCACCTCGCCATAACGGACTACGAATAGTTCCACAACGAGCACTACCAGTACCTTTTTGCTTCCATGGCTTTTTACCGCCACCTCTTACTTGACCTCTAGATTTCTGTGCTTTAGTTCCAGATCTTGCTCCCGCCAAATAAGCCGTTACTATCTGGTGCACTAAAGGCTCATTAAACTCGCTACTAAATACTCGATCAGATACTTGAATTTTTGTATTAGATCCTTGAGCTTTATTATCGTTGGTTACTAATAATTCCATAATAATTCTCTCACTTCTCTTTAACTGCTGGAAGAATAATTAAATCCCCATTAACCGCACCAGGGATCCCTCCCTTTACCAATAAAAGATTTCGTTGTTCATCCACTTGTACTACTTTTAAGGATTGTACTGTAACTTTTTGATCTCCCATATGTCCAGGCATTTTTTTACCTTTAAGAACCCTACCAGGCGTCTGATTTTGTCCTATAGAACCGGGAACCCTATGCGACAATGAGTTACCATGAGTAGCATATTGAAGACTAAAATGATGTCTCTTATGAGAACCGGCAAAACCACGCCCCTTAGAGACCCCAGTAACATCTACATATTGCCCTGCTTTTAAAATTGATACTTGTATTTCGTCTCCCAATTTTAATTGCTGTAATTCTTCTTTTGATAATTTAAACTCCCATAAACCACGACCAGCTGCAACGTTTGCTTTAGCAAAATGTCCTGCTAAAGCTTTAGTAACTTTTTTAGCCTTACAGCTACCAGTTGTTACCTGTACTGCATAATATTGATCTACTTCAATACTTTTTATTTGCGTAATTTTATTAGGTTCCACCATTATTACTGTAACAGGTATAGAGTTACCGTCCTCTTCGAAGATTCTGGTCATACCACATTTACGTCCTACTAAACCCATCATATTCTATTAACCTCTTACTTTACTTTAATTTGTACATCAACCCCAGAAGCTAAATCTAACTTCATTAAAGCATCTACAGTTTTATCTGTTGGTTCTAAAATTATTATTAATCTTTTATGAGTACAAATTTCATATTGATCTCTAGCATGTTTATCAACATGTGGAGAAATTAAAATAGTAATTCTTTCTTTTCTAGTAGGCATAGGAACTGGCCCTTTAACTTGAGCACCTGTTCTTTTTGCAGTATCAACAATTTCTGCAGCAGCCTTATCTATTAATACATGATCAAAAGATTTAAGACTAATATTTATTAACTGACCACCCATGCTCATTTAAATTACCTACCTCAATTATTCTATAATCTTCGTAACAACACCAGCACCAACGGTACGTCCACCTTCTCTAATAGCAAAACGCACACCTTCTTCCATAGCTATCGGTGCAATTAAATTTACGGTATTATCTCCAGGCATAATCATCTCTACGCCTTCTCCTAAAATAACTTCCCCTGTTACATCGGTAGTTCTAAAATAAAACTGCGGACGATATCCTTTAAAAAACGGAGTATGACGCCCACCTTCTTCTTTAGATAACACATATACTTCGGCATCAAATCTTTTATGTGGTGTAATACTACCTGGTTTTGCTAACACTTGCCCACGCTCTACGTCATCTTTCTTGGTTCCGCGTAATAAAACCCCTACGTTATCTCCAGCTCGGCCTTCGTCTAACAATTTCCTGAACATCTCTACCCCTGTACAGGTAGTCTTTTGGGTAGGTCTTATTCCAACTATTTCTACTTCTTCTCCTACCTTTACAATGCCTCGTTCAATACGACCAGTTACTACTGTGCCTCGACCAGAAATCGAAAATACGTCTTCTATCGATAATAAAAATGGCTTCTCTGTTTCGCGTTTAGGTATTTCAAAGTAACTATCCATAGCTTCAACTAGTTTTACTATTGATTTCTCTCCTAATTCGCTATCCTTATCTCCCTCTAGTCCTTTAAGGGCCGAACCAGTAATAATTGGGATCTCATCCCCTGGAAAATCGTAACTGCTTAATAACTCTCTTACTTCCATTTCTACTAAATCTAATAATTCTTTATCGTCTACCATATCTGCTTTGTTAAGAAATACCACTATCTTTGGCACTCCAACCTGTCTGGCTAATAAGATATGTTCCCTAGTTTGAGGCATTGGTCCATCTGCAGCCGATACTACTAAAATTGCTCCATCCATCTGCGCCGCTCCAGTAATCATGTTCTTTACATAATCCGCATGCCCTGGACAATCTACGTGAGCATAATGTCTTTGCTTAGAACGATATTCTACGTGTGAAGTAGATATTGTAATTCCTCGTTCCCTTTCTTCTGGAGCTTTATCTATTTCTGCAAAATCTACTTTTGCTCCACCATAAACTGCCATTACACTAGTTAATGCTGCTGTTAATGTGGTTTTACCATGATCAACATGGCCTATTGTGCCAACATTTATATGTGGCAAATCTCTTTCAAATTTAGTTTTTACCCCAGATGACATTAAA
>JBEKHL010000071.1:0-12921 GCA_050012295.1 Gammaproteobacteria bacterium | reverse complement strand
CCTGTTATACACTGTATAGCTCCCTCTCCTCGAGATTTATTAGCTTTTGAATTAGCTTCATCCGAAGCTGCAGCCCATCCTGGTGCTCTACATCGCATTTCTAATTTTGCAGAAGGATCTCCACTTATAGCTTTTTTAATAACACTCCATGTTCCTTCTTGTTGTTTTGTACAAGAAGAACTAGCACTGTTCTCAGATGTAGGTTCATCTGCATACACTGCTGGCACAAAAAAATCTAACACTGAATCTGCTGCCCTCATTGCAACACTTGGCTGTTGCCGTGTTACTTGACTACTTTGACGATCTTCTGTACTGGTGTTTTCTGCTGTGCTTGCTGTTTGTTCAGAAAATTGTAACACTTCATTAAATAATCCAGCTTGATCTAACCAAGCTGCATTTATTGCTCGTCTATGCTTATTTCGGTCATATTGTTGTTTAGCTAATTTTTCTTGTTCACCAGTCACTTTTTTATCTTGTTGCTTTAATTGTGGTTTTTGTGCCTTTAATTTTTCAATGTATGGAGGTAATTTTGCAGATATTACATCGTCTATCATACCACAAAGCCAACCGCGCTGACCTCTTATTGCTGTACCACGTACACCACCCAACATCGCGTGTAACATAGTATGCTCGCCTGAGGTTATATTAGAAAGGCCAGCAAGTTCATGCATCGCATCTACTTTACTGCAAACTATAGCAAACGCCGCATTAATAAAACTATCTTTCCAGGCCACTTCTGCTTTTTTATGGCAAATACCTACATCTAATGCTGCACCAACATTAGCCTTCGCTATATGATTGGTTACACGTTGCGGCATACTCCTTAATTTAGCATCTGTAGGTAGTTTTAAGGTACTTCCTATTTTATCCATGATTCCAGCACTAAGCATTGTTATTGCTAATTTTTTAACAGTATCAGTACTAGCAAGCTCCTTTAAAGCCTTAGAAAAATCACCATTATTGGCAACCATAGACGAGGCTGCCTGTGCAAACAATCCCTGAAATCCAGCAGTTAACGCAGCATGAGCTACTCCTTCGGTTGCTCCAGATAATAAACTAGATGCCCATCCGGCAGCAGCACCTTGAGTTGCAATTGCCGTTACTACCGCTACTATTGCAACCACTCCTGGACCGGGGCCTTCTAATGATTCTGCATGCCTCTCATAGTGTTCTATTAACGTTTTATAGGTGAAGTCCTCTGGTTTTGTTGTGATTTGTTTTAAAAAGCTTAATACTCGACCACTTACAACTTCTATAACTGCGGCTTGCGACTCAATTTCTATAGTACCAGTAAAAGTAGACTCGCTATAAGTTGTGAGTTGTATCGACTCTGAACTAGATTTTTTCCATAAAGCATCGGAACTACTTTTAACTCTTACTGAACCAAACCTATTTTCTCCTTGCAAAATAGATACCCTACCTCCTGGAGCAGAAAATATATTCCGTGCTGCCGTACTATGTATGTGGCGTAAAGCAACATCTGCACCAGAAATACGTAATTCTTTAGCAATCTTAAAAATAGTACCTACAGATTTACTGCTGACTGATGTGTGGTAAGATGATGTTCTTTTGGAACCACCCCACCATCTACGCTTTTTTCCCCTTAAATCCTCGGCATGTTCATGACTGCTCGTTGTATCCAACACACTTGTTTTACCCACGCTAGCTATCGTGCCTGTTTGTGCATCTACTGAATGCGAATAAAAAACACTTGAACCGCCAGCGTATGAAGAAAAATCTTTTTTAGATTTATGCGTAGAGGTATGCTGTTTATAGTAGGTATCCCGAATCGTTCCTGATTTTTTCTTTTCATAAAAATGCTGAATGCGTTGGCTAACCAAATCTATTGGCACATCTAAAACATCTGCTAATGCCCGTAGATAAGTGCCGCCTTCTCCGGATTCCGTTTCAACCCCATGAAAAACTATATTCCCGCCAGCTGAAATTTGTAACATATTTTTAGCTACAATTCTTGCCTGGCTAATAATGTAATCATCAAAATTTTCGTTATTACCTCGCCTGGCTCTAATAGATTTAATTTCAACATCATCACACAAAGAACCAATTAAAGCATCTACATCTGCTTCAATCTGACTGATCCCAGTAACTTTACCGTCTGCAATTACTGCAACGTTTCCAGCTTTAATTTTACCACTAATATTAATTTTACTTTTAGCTTTCTTAGCCTCGCTTATGCTATAGTGAAGCGCTGGATCCGAAGTTTCTTTCAATAACTCAAAATGCGAGCTATTTTTCTGAACTCCAGGCACATCGCCAACCGTACTTCGTAAATATATATTATGAACTTGTGCATCAGGAACACTAATTTGTTCATAAATACTAATAACTTCTGGTGAATTAGAACTAGCATCTTGAGAACCGTGATCAGTAAGAATTTTAAAATGAACCTTATTAATCTTAGCAATTGCCCCCATAACTCCCAGTGAGTTGCCAGCCACGCCAAGCCAAAAACCAGACTTACCCACAACATGATCCACATAATTTAAAATTTGATCGTCAACCAGTTGTTCTATCGCTAAGTTTACGTCATTTACCCGTTCTGCTAAAGCTTGTAGTTTTGCTTTTTCAGCCTCAGTGATCTCACAATGTTTATCCAGATCTCCATCTAAAAATAATTTAGCATATGATTTATTAGTACCATCTATAGGTAAATCACGATCCGAAAAATATTTTATTTTTAATCGCTCTCCCTCTTCTATAAGCATGAGACGAGTGGCTTTAAAATATCCAATTGCCAATAATTCATCGCTACTTATTGGCAAACCTATAGATTCAAGCTCATATAAATCTTGATCTGAAAGTAAAGCACCTCTAAGTTCAGATCTTATAAGATCTCTAACCACCGGATCGTCAATGTGTTCTTTTAATTGTTGCACTGCCTTAATTCTAGCTTGCCATCCCACCTCTTTTGAGCCAACAATCTTGTAAATAGCAGCTAATGCGCAAGCACCATCTGCACCAGAAACAGCAATTGCTTTAAAATATTTTGGCGGTTTATTAGAACTAGCTAATTTATAAATTATTGGATCATAATTACTAGTAACCTTATATTGAGGAATCATCGAAGTATTTAAAGCAGCACGTTCTGCCTGGCCGTATTTTTCGCTAGCCAACAGAGTAATACCTTTTATAGCTGTAAGTTCAGCTTGTTGTTCTATACCGCCTTCCTCAGAATGAAAAATTCCACTAGCTACTTCAATCTTGCTATTTTTATTTACTGTAATGTCAGACTGAGTATGAATACCTAAATCAGTAGCTTTTAGTGTACCTAGTCCGGTATCTACTTGTGCTGCATCAATTTTTAAAACATTGTTAGCTTGCAGTAATGCTTTCTTAGAGCTTTTGCCATTAACAAATATAAATCCTGGAATATCAAGAGTTAAATTACCTCCTGCCTTTAATTGTTGTTCATTATACCAAGTACCATTTTTAGTTAAAAATTCTATTTTTAGATCTCCAATAGTATTAATATCATATTTTATTTGAGAACCATCGGCTAAAGTTAAATGTAGCTCACCATTAGCCGATAAAATGGCTGTGGTGTATTCAAATTGATTTTCTGCAAGGATAAATAAATTCTTTCCTGCCTCTAACTTGCCATGCAACCTTAAATCTATAGCTTTTAAATAAAAATCATCCCTAACATCTATTTTAGCTGCCTTATCATGCAATATTTCTTTAGCGACCATGGCTAATTTATCGTTAACTAATATTTTACCAAAATTAACCAATTGATTTTCTACTATAGCAAGTAGATCTTTGTCTACTTTTAATGTGCCTTCTAGATATAAGTTGAAGACCTTCAAATATAAGCTATGGTTAACATCAATAGTAGCATTAACACCTTGAAATAACTCTTTAGCTACTATAGATAATTGTTTATTACTCAATATTTTCCCTAAAATAATCACCTCTTCATAACTTAATAATTTAGAATTTTCTGAGCAAGTTATTTCACTATTTTCTAACAAATGTAATTTTTTAGCATGAGTACTTAAAGAAGTAGTATTTAATTTACCATCTATTTGCATCAAATCAGCGGTAAAACTAGTAGCACCACTATTTATATAGCTGGGAGTAAATGTGTCGGTTAAAGCAACAGGAAAATTGCTCATGTAAGCATTGTAATGATTAATTCCATTATAATGAACAAATATTGGCTCATTCATATTTAATTTAAGATCTGACTTTTTAAGCAAATCCTTCACTTGGGAGCAGTTAGTAATTCGAATTTCATTTCCTTCAAAGTTACCCTCCACCAGATAAATAGGTCTTTTGAGTGCCATCATTAAAGCAGAGATCTCAAAATTGCCAGCCCATCTATGAAAATTGGTTGTTACATCTTGTATATATTGTTTAAAATCCAGGCCATGTTTGTCATGATAGCTACTTTCGTAGAAAGGTTTAGAACTTTCTAGTTGTTCTAGTTGCTTTGCTGTCATATCTCGTAATGTTTGTATATGCGAATCATCCATACCCTCTTGACCGTACATATACAAATTTACTGCTCTATAAAAACAACTACCATCCGGCACAACTGGTTGGTTTACATAATCTGAGATCACCTTGGAATGAAAATAATCATTTGCTTGCTGTTCAATATTTTTTATATCATGATCTATTTCTATATGATCTTTTTCCAGATCTATGGCTTGCTCTCTACCATCCGTATTTGCTAGATCACTATTTCGCTTGGAGGTCTCATTTATTGGATCTATACCATTTTCAGCAGCAGCCGCTTTATAGGTTTTACCTAAAAGGTTTTCTAATATTTGCTGACCACTATGCTCTACCACCAGAATTAAACCATCATAATGGTCGCTTCCATTGTAATAAACAAATATCGGTTCCTTATTAACATCAACTATATTTAACTTATTTTTAATCTCGCCATCTGAGCCAATCACATAAATTGGCCTATCAAATACTTTCATTAACACATTAATTTCTAAATCATCTGCCCACTCGTTAGTATTTCTAATGTCATCAATATACTTCTCTATTGTCCTGTGCTTAGGATCAGCAGCTATTATATCACTGTATTCTTCTGCATGTTTTTCAATATAGTCTGCTACTTCTTGCCATAATTCCATTATATTCTTCCCAAGGTAAATAGCTACAGCATTATATAAACCATGACCATCTTTGGGGATAGGAATATAATTAAACCCTGAAACCTTATTGGCAACATTAGTACTACCTTTATTAATTACTATGGTTTGTGCACTACCTGTAAATCTATTACTACATACCTGACCATTTAACTCTAATAATTTAGAAGCTTTTACAAATAGATCCCCTGCGGTCAATTGACCATAATTTGCTATGAACAAATCTGCAATAGCAGTTAATTTTTCTCTGGCAGTTATATTCCCACCCTGCATGTTTTCTAATACTTCTATCGTTTTTATATCAAGATGTTTTAAACTAGACATTTTTCCAGCATTCACAACTAATTTAGCCCCAATCAAATTTAAGGCTTCTATTGCAATTAATTTTCCAGAGCAGTAATTCTGTAAAATATGTTGTAAAGTTAGTTTTAGATCTGTGGCTATAATATTACCACGATTATATATAGAGTTACCAATTAGCTCTAATGCATGTTCACAAGAAATATTCCCAGATTGATAATTATTAATAATCCCACTGAAATTAAGTTGCAATTTGTCTATGCCTAATAACCTACCAAAATTTTCTATTCGCCATCCTCCCAACAGCTCAAATTCTTTAGCACGAATAATTCCAGTACTATAATTTTTCAAAATATTACCAAGCTTGATTAAAGCTTTTGCTCCAGAAAAAATTAGTCCAGAGTTTTTAACAATATTGCAAGCTTCAATCATTAAATCTTGTGATGCATTAATTCGTCCAGATTGCAAATTTTCTAAACAATCTAGCACCTTTAACTTAAATTCACCGTATGCTTTGATCATTCCAGCATTTTGTAGTTCATAAGCCTCTATAGTAATTTTATTAGCACTTTCTATAAGTGACCCAATCTCCAAGCCGTTTTTATACACTACAACTATAGTATAAATCCTACAGCCTATTTAGCCCCATAAATACCGACAATTTTATAAAACTATATCTTTAAAAATTAGTTGCATTTTTATTGTGTAGTGTATACTATATACACTATTATGAGTTTCATTAGGAAAATTAAAAAAGGCAATAAAATTTATCTGGCAGAGGTAGAGAACGTCAGAATAAATGGTGTTGTCCGTCAACATCATATTAAATATATAGGTAAAGAAGCTGACGGAGAAAGAATATTATCGTCTTCTATATCTAATATTGAAATTGAGCAGGTAAAACTAAGCGGTCCGCTGCTTGTTTTAAACCACATAGCTAAAGAGATCAAATTGTCAGAAACTTTAGGGGAATATGGAGAGGAAATTCTTAGTTTGGTATTTGCACATTGCATCGATTATAAAAGCATTAATCAAATGTCATGTTGGTTTGAAAGAACAGATCTAAATATGATACTAGATCTAGATGGGCTTACTGAAGCTAGGCTATTACAAGCGTTAGACTCATTAGAATCAAAAGACAGCACAAAATTACAAGTTGAAATTTTTAATAATGTAAAGAATAAATATAAAATAG
Organism: Gammaproteobacteria bacterium; assembly: GCA_050012295.1. Lineage (GTDB taxonomy): Bacteria > Pseudomonadota > Gammaproteobacteria > UBA6186 > Azoamicaceae > UBA6186. Next base: position 6,294 of record JBEKHL010000071.1, on the reverse strand, counting down.
ATAATGCTGGCATCATATATGATGTAACTAATACTTATTTATACGGTACAAAATGTTTGCTAGGTAAGTTAGGTAAAGACAAAGATGGAGTTAAGGGTAGACCACTGATTCAAATTGGATTAGGGGTAACTAAAAGCGAAGGTATTCCTATATTTCATAAGGTTTTCGATGGGAACATTCACGATGCTAGAACATTTTCTGATTCATTAACGGCATTTAAAGAATATGGGATCAAAGATGGTTTAATTATTTTTGACAGGGGCATAAGTTCCAAGAAAAATCAACAAGATATTTTTTCTTTAAAATGGAATGTTTTATGTGGTATCCCTTTAAATGAAGGTGTCAAACCAATTTTGCGTAAATTTATAAATAAAAATGTGTTTTTAGACTATAAAAACAGGGTAAAATTAAACAAAACCATATTTTATGTTATAGGTACACCTTATAGTATAGGCAGAACAAAAGGCACCATTCTATTTTGTTATAATGAACAATTAAAAAAAGATATAAAAGAATCTAGGTTTGATGAAATTAGTAATGCACAAAATCTTTTAAAGAATGGGAAGAAGATTAAGCAAGAATTAGAAAAATTCTTTGATAAAAATCATGAACTTTTATTAAATCAATTAAAAATTACTGAAGAATTTGATGGTTATTCTTGTATTTTCACAACTGAAAAATTATCTAACGAAAAAATAGTTAGATTGTATTTTGATAAGGATGTTGTTGAAAAAGCTTTTCAAAGTTTAAAAGGGGTCATAAAAGTTCAACCAATAAGACATTGGCTATATAATCGTGTTGTGGCACACGTTTTTATATGCTATCTTTCCTATCTATTGCTTTCACTATTAAAATATAAACTTACAAAAATAGAAATTTCACCAATAGAAGCGTTAAGGATTTAAAATATCTCGTATGGTAGCTCTTACTAAACAACAAGAAAAAATTATTAGATGTATAGATAAAAAGTTACTACAAGACTGTAGTGTATAAAAATGGCTTGGAGATTAGGATATAACAGATCTGATTTAGTAATTCGTAAAGACTTTGGCAATGGCTCCAAAATTTCAGGAAACTTATTTGTTTGTTTGCTTAGCCAAGGTGCATTATATTCTGGTGTATCATATATTTTGACATCTAATATTCCAAATGATTCATTAATTTTAGTTAATAATGTTTCAACCGTTCTAAGTGATAATTTGTTTGTTTTGCTTAAAATATCCCATTGATCTGCATATGGTAAGAAATCTTTTTTAACATTTACAAATACAGTATTACCACATTCTCTTCGCTTACCATGTAATGGTAACGCTATAAGATTACCCAATCCACCATTAGGAATAGTGTCTTGGTTAGGAAATAATCGATCATATGATTCCATAGCTAAATATTTATTATGCTGCATTGTAGCTGTTAATAAAGCTGTGCCTAAATTTCTTGCAATGTAGGCAGGAATTGCATCTTCAAAGAAGATCCATACATGCGCACCATTACCTGATTGAGAACGTTCTACCAAATGTGGAATGTTATATTGTTCACAGCTTTCTACAAAGTTTATAATGTCCATTTGCCAATTAGATTTATCAAAATCTATTGCAATAAAATTACAATATTCTTTCGGTAATAACGGATAAATACCTATAAAGCTTTTCCCAGTTAAATGATCATGTATTATTTGATTTGTTAGTGCCTTATATTTTTTATTTGGGCAATTGTTACATTTTTTATCACTAGTATTACATTTTGTGCGGCACCATGCGAAATCAATCGCAGGATAATATCCTTTACGATTTGTTTGGGTATTTTCCCAACGCAAAGCATAAACATCAGATCTTCCTTTAAAAAAGGATAAAAACAACTGAATTTTTTCTATTGGCGTTAATGATTTATTTGGATTGTAGTTGTTAATAATAGAACAACTATTAGATTTGTTTAATTTATTAAATTCTGTATCATATGCTATGTTGTTTAATAACAATAACTGCTTCAAATAAGCTATTTCTTGTTCTAATAAAATTATTTTTTCAGAATCAAGCAATTTATTAATCATGGTATATTTTAAAAATTATTAAAGTAAATCAAAGATTTCATTATTAAATTTCAATATTGCAAGTCACTTGTTCACTAGTATAGAATACGTGATTATATGATTTTATGGTAGTATTATGAATAACAATTTAATTAATAGTGACTATCTTGGTTTTTTAGATAATCTCAAGAAACGTGTAGCTGCATCACGCTATAAAGCTGCTTTATCTGTTAACAAAGAATTGATACTTTTATATCATCATATAGGGACTGAAATTCTTCGTTCCCAAGAAATCCATGGTTGGGGAGCCAAAATCATTGAGCAATTAAGCAGAGATTTAAAAATTGCATTCCCCGAATCTAAAGGTTTCGGTACTAGAAACCTTAAATACATGCGCAAATTCGCTCAAGAATACCCTGATCTTGAATTTGTGCAAGCGACACTTGCACAATTGACCTGGTATCATAATATAATCCTTCTAAATAAAGTAGCTGATAAAGATACTCGTTTGTTTTACGTAAAACATGCCATAGAATATGGCTGGTCTTGCCCTATGATGGTTATACAAATAGAAACCGCTCTGCATAAGCGTAAAGGTGCTGCCATTTCTAACTTTAAAGATAAACTTGCATCACCACAGTCTGATTTAGCTCACTATGCACTTAAAGATCCATATATATTCGACTTTCTTAATGTTGGTGATGAAGCCCATGAACGAGAGATTGAAAGAGCTTTAGTTGAGCATATGGAAAAATTTCTACTTGAGCTAGGGGCTGGTTTTGCTTTTGTTGGTAGACAGTATCACTTAGAGGTTGGAGAAAAGGATTTTTACATTGATTTGTTATTTTATCATTTAAAATTACGTTGTTTTTGTGTTATTGAATTAAAAGATAAAGATTTTAAACCAGAATATGCTGGTAAAATGAATTTCTATTTGTCTGCTGTAGATGATTTGGTTAAACATCCAAGTGATGAACCAACTATAGGGATTATTTTATGCAAATCCAAAAACAATGTGTTAGCAGAATATACTTTGCGAGATATGACTAAGCCTATAGGACTAGCTGAATATAGGCTTACAGAAGCTTTGCCAGATCAAATTAAAACTAATTTACCAACAATTGAACAGCTAGAAGCTGAGTTGGCTAAAGATTTTAGTAAAATATGAACCTAAATTCTCTACGCACTGTGTAGAGAATTGTTAGAAACTTGGAAAAATCAGATAAAAATATTGTATTGGTTTATAATTTAGTTCCTGCTTCAGTAACAAATTTTTTGGGGTATATTATAAAACCTAATTACAAAAATCCTTACAGTACAATGCTTCTCGCTAACAATTCAACTCCCGCCGCCTCCACCATATATTGGTGCTACACTATTTTAATTTGTTTGGTTACATATCAAATGGTGCATAATTATTCGTATCTTTTAAAAGAATACTCATAAATCTTGGGTTAATAAATATTTTTTCCCTACCAATCTCTTTTTCTTGTAAAACATTTATACTTGCCAATTTTTTAAGATATTCTGAACCAGCTTGCCTCTTTGCAATTCCCGAATCTACTACATTAGATATTCTACAATAAGGCTGCATAAACAGCAGATCTACAATCTCTCTTGTATATATCTTGGGCAGATTATTTTTAACATATATTCTTGTTTCTTCCACAAGAGTAATTATGGTCATGATTTTTTGACTAGTCCACTTAGACGTTTCTTTTATGGCATTCAACATATAGATTATCCATGTCTCCCAATCTTCTGATAAAGTTACATTTAATAAATTTTTGTAATAGTCATTTTTATTAAGAATAATATAACGACTCAAATATAATATCGGTAACGTTAGCAAATTTTGCTCTATAAGATACAGTGTATTCAAAATTCTTCCAGTTCTACCATTACCATCAGTAAAAGGGTGTATTGCTTCAAATTGATAATGTCCAACCGCCATCTTGATTAATGGATCAATTTCACTCTCATCATGTAAAAACTGCCCCCAATTGCTCAACTTATCTCTAAGTAAAGATTCACCTACAGGAGGCGTATAGATAATTTTTCCAGTCATCTGATTACTCAAGGTCGTACCAGGCACTTTTCTTACCGTCATATCTATACCACGCAAAGTTGAGCATATCTGCTCTGCAAGTACCGTATTTGATGGACGACTTTTTATTTTTTCAAAACCTTCTTTTAAGGCCTTTCTATAAAGTAGCGCCTCTTTTGTAGATGGATCTATTTGCGGTGAGGACATATCATTCGCATACTGAAACAACTTATCAGTCGTTGTTACAATATTTTCTATCTCTGAACTTGCTTGTGCTTCCAGTAACGGCAAAGTATTTATGAGTACAGTTTGATTTGGAAGCATTTCTGCCGCTCTATGCAACTCAGCCAATGCCGCTCGAGCTTCTATACAATGCTTTAAAATCTTCTTTGTCTCTAGATCATGCTTTGGAGGAAGGTTTGGCAAGTCATTATAGGGCGCAGCTACATCTATTTTCATGATATGTTTATATTTTCCATTTTTGTCGACATGTTTTTATAATATGTCGATTAAGTCGACATGTCAATGAAATGTGTCGATATAAATCAAGTTTATCGACATACATGGTGTATGCATGTCCATTGAAATTGGGTAAGATTACAAATTACCCACACCGCCCCAATTTAAACTAGTCTATACCGTGAAAGTAATGGGTAATAACTTCTAGTTGGATAAATTATTGGTTGGTTTACTTGGCTACTAAATAACATTGTTGGTGGGCAATAAAATTTTTCTGGTAACCTATTTGCATTAGTATATTGCGGCAAAAAAGTAGCACAGCTTCTATTATCAGGATTTTTATTATACTGAGTACTAATTAACTCCGACATGCCATAACCTTGATAGTTGATTCTGCATAGGCCACGTTTAGTAAAAAACTGATATTGAATAATGTCTTTTTTAACCAGATCTGGTTCTAACTTCATCATTCCTAAAACAATATCAATATAATAGGCTCCTTCTTGTGGACCAACAAAAATAGCCATTAAAAGTAATTTTTGAACATTTTCAGCGGTAGCAATTAATGTTGCCGCATTTTTAACTTTATTTAAATTAAAAAAATCTACAAAAATATCGTAGATGGCCCCAGTAAAAACACTAGAAAGTTGATGTATTTCAAAATTTGTATAGCCATTAGTAGCCTGTACAAAAGTTAAGTCATTATCAGCATTACGTAACGCAACTTGTCCAGAGACATGACCAAATTCCTCTGCTAAACTATTTAAAAAAGTTGGTATATGTACATTACCCTTTGTCTGATTAATTAAAATATTGCTGACTCCAGGCAAAGATAATAGCAAAAATATTGCAGTTAAATCGCCAAAAGCTTCGTGTAAGGCACCAGTTTCTGGGTTAGAATAAAGCTCTCCATTTCTTCCTAAAAGAGTAGGATTAGAATAGCCTGGCATCAATGCATCTAGTACAGCATGACCGGTTTCGTGTGCCACTACATCTAGCGATTCAGAAGTATATACTATTTTCCCAGATTGATCAGGAAAATAGAAAAATTTTAATGCTTTTTTTGAACGTGCATAAAAGGCATTCTGTTCCATCCCAGCATAAACATCCACTGTTAAAGGTTGTCCAGCCCCCCACTGCCAATTTAAGAATTGATGAGTTGTATTGATATTTTGTAAAATTTTTTGATACATCTTTACTACTAGATTTGTTATAACGAAAGCATTAGTAATATTAAATTCTTCAGTCAAAGGAGAAAATACAAAGTTTCCATCTGGATTTGGATTTACTTGATGAACACTTGTAATCATTGGATTAGCCAATGTATTTCCAGTAACGCTAACGTTTGCCACTCTTACTCCCTCACCTTTAGTACCAAGGGTAGAAGGATCTTGTAAATAAAAAGTAGCCTTTGCTATTCTGCACTGGTTATTAACTGCATCAAAATTAGAAAAAAACTGAACAGAGGATTTTGGTAAGAATGTGTTATAACCAGTATTTGGAAATAAATTATAATAAGAATTAAAAGGCATATAAACCTCCTCCATGAAGAATGGTTAATTTATTTGTGCCACCACCCCAGTAATGTTTTGAATATAGTTAATCATTATGGTTTCGTCAAAAACTATCTACCTCAACTTGGGTGCGACTAAAAGTGTAACTTTCTTTCATTTTATCATCCACCCGGCAGCTAACGCTGCCACCCTCCTTCGAAGCGAAGGAGGGTAAGTTTATCGTGCATTTTATATTATTCTCTACT
>JBEKHL010000070.1:0-6404 GCA_050012295.1 Gammaproteobacteria bacterium | reverse complement strand
TAAGCTTAATAATAGCAATTGGTTATATAAAATTAGTGATTATGCATGCCAAAGTTTGTTGGTTAATAAATCTGACTTACTTGCAGAAACGAAGAAAACAGAAGTAAAAAGTAATAAAAAATAATAATAAAAATAGTCAAATAACAAAATATTGAATGACAAATAAGATAATTTTTAATATAATTTATTTTTCATAATAAAAAAATAAAATCAGATGTTTAGTAGTATAATTGTATTTAAAAACAAACTTATAAGTAGTATCAATAGATTTAAAACAAAAAAAATTAATTGGTATTTGTTCCCTCAACAAGCTAGAGATTCTACTTGCCATTGTTTGGTTATATTTAATTTTGTTTTACTACAAAAAATTAAAGCAAAATTACAAAACCATACATGGCGTAGTCAAGAAGATTGGATTGGGGTTACATTTTCTGGAACAGTGGCTTGGCAAAAAGCTATGGCTAGGCTAACTAATCCTGAGTTCGGTGAAGACAAGGCATTTTCCGAGTATCAAAACTATATTTTAAAATATGGTATTCATTTAGATCGTATTTATACCGAGTCTGGGCGTGCTTATTATAAGTCTTCATTAGATCCATTAAAAAATTTACAAAAAGTATGGTTGTCTCCATATCATTTTGTTTGTGCTAAAAATCATCCAGAAGTTATAGAAAAAACTCTACCGTTGTATTCGGATGGTAAAGATAATTTTATTTTTAATATAAAAAAGAATTGTTATGAAAAAATAGAAGCAATTGCGGAATATTTTAATGATAGTAATGAGTTTTCTGAAGATTTAATTTATTTATTTGGTTTTAATATTAACAAAAGTGGTAAGTCTTTAAAATTATCACCTCAATATAAAGAATATTTAGGATTACCTAATTATAGTTGTTTGACGCCCAGTTTAATTAATTATCCTATAAGTAGTGCTAAAAATTTTAAGTGTGGGTATAAATATCAATATTTGCCAGAACAAGCTAAACAAGATGTTTATTTTCATGTTGGGTTATTCCAATTATTAAATCTTGCTATGGGAATAGATCAAGAAAATAATTTAATCAATCAATCGCACGATTTATATCAAGTATATAGTAATCTTCGTAGAGAAATGACTAAACATCCAGATAATCCATGGGGTTTGCCAGAATTTAAGGCCCAAAACAGTTTAGAGTACCATTTAGCAGAATTATTTAAACAAGACCCAGAACTAATGCAAGAAGTTATTAAAGTTAACAAATATCCATTTAATACATTCGAACATTATGAGAATTTAGATAATTTATATGATAGCAAAGATAAACAAGTTAGGCAGTCATTAGCTAAACATAAATCATTGTTACCTGGAAAAGAACAAATATTAGCGTATAGTTTTTCGCAATCATTATTAACTATTTGGACCGCAGCAGTTAGCGAAAAAGCTCTATACGCGGTATTAGAGTTACCTGAATTTTTACGAGTAGTTTTATATTTTGCTAGCCGTAATTATCATAAAAAAATCTTAAAAACAGTATACGAAAGCCAATTAGGAGCGAGAAGTTTTATTGCTATTTGGCAATATATTAAGCAATTATTATTACAAAAAGGAATAGAAGAATTATTTAGTTTCGATGGTCATGGTGTAGTTGTTAGTTTTTCTAAAGAATTAATAGCCATGCAAAATAATAATATGGATATTGTAGCTCCTAGATTAATGGAAGATTTAGGTTTTACTGTAATAGACTCTTTGTATTCCGATGTAGTAAAGCCTTGGTATGTTAAATAAGATATACTTTGATAATTAAGTTTTATTTGTAATAAACATGATAAGCATATAAAATAAACCCGCTAATAATTAATATAAGAGGATAATTTTGTTATCATGAGTACACATACAACTAAGTCAGAAACATCAGTGTCGGAATTTTCAGGTTGGCGTGCTTTAATTTGGCCAATTCACAACCATGAGCTTAAAAAGTTTCTTCCTATGGGACTCATGATGTTTTGTATACTTTTTATCTATACCCTGTTACGAGATACTAAGGATGCGATAATAGTTAATTCTCCTGGGGCTGGCGCCGAAAGCTTATCTTTTATTAAAGGGATTGGCGTAACTTTTTGTGCGATTCTTTTCATGGTTTTATATACCAAGGCAGCCAATATCTTTAAAAGAGAAGGGTTATTTTATGTAACAGCATTACCGTTTTTAATTTTTTTCGTTGTTTTTGCTTTTATTATTTACCCTAACAAAGATTTGCTGCACATGAGTTTAGAAAGCATAGAAAATTATCAAGCTTTATATCCTAAATTAAAATGGATTATTCCATTGGTTGGTAATTGGACTTATAGTCTTTTTTATATTCTTTCAGAACTATGGGGTAGTGCAATTTTGTCATTGCTATTTTGGCAGTTTGCTAATGCTATTACTCCAGTTAAAGAAGCAAAACGCTTTTATGGTATGTTTGGGTTTTTAGGAAATTTTGGTTTATTGTTCTCTGGACCATTACTTATTTATTTATCTTCTATGACTAAAGGATTAGGCTTATCCAGAGCCGAAGCTTGGGGGTTAAGTCTAAAGTACTTAATGGGCTCAGTTTTAGTAGCTGGAATAGTTTTATTAATTACTTTTTATTGGATTAATCGTAATGTTTTAACAGATAAGAGATACTACGATCCAGAAGCTATGGGAGAAGGTAAAAAAGGTAAAAAGCCAAAATTATCTCTTATGGATAGTTTTCGTTATATTTTGTCGTCCCCTTATTTAGGACTAATAGCCATGATCGTTATATGTTATGGTATTTCTATTAATTTATTCGAAGGGGTGTGGAAGGGACAAATTAAAATAGCATATCCTAACGAGAATGATTATAACGTGATTATGGGTACGCTTTCTACGATTACTGGTATAGTTACTATTGGTTTAATGTTATTGGGAAGTAATCTTTTACGTCGAGTTACCTGGCGTACTGCAGCGTTAATTACTCCAGGAGTAATTATTGTAGGTACCTTAATTTTCTTTACCGTAATTTTGTATAACAATAGCCAAGTACCAGAAGGCATGAAAATAGTTGAAGCTTTAAGACTAGGTCTTATAAAGAAAGAACTAGTGTTGTTTGTAGTATGGGTAGGGTTAATAATAAATGCTCTTGGTAAAGGCTTTAAATATTCGTTATTCGATCCGACTAAAGAAATGGCATACATACCTTTAGATCCAGAATTAAAGGTTAAGGGTAAAGCAGCAGTGGATGTTATCGGCGGTCGTGGCGGAAAATCTGGTGGAGCTTATATTCAAATGAGCCTGTTAACTTGTTTTTCTGGTAGTGCCTTATATCAATTAGCTCATATTTTTGCTCCAATTGTTGTTGGGGTAGTGTTTTTGTGGCTTTTGTCGGTATTTGGTTTAAGTAAGAAGTTTAAAGCTATTACTCACGATAAAAACAATTGATTATTAATTAATATACTGAATTACATGGGTTTTCGGTGCTTGAAAACAACAATGAGTCCTGTTTGAGCCGAGCAAAGCAAGGCGAGTTGACGAGTTGTTGCTTTTTAAGTACCGAAAACTCATATATGTTGTTTGTTATAGCAATTATCTCTGGAGCGGCCTTAACCTTAGCTTTTGCCCCTTTTCGTATTTGGCCATGTAGTTTCTTATCTATATTAAGTTTAATTTGGTTATTTTCTAAACAACAGCACGCTAAAGGCAGTTTTTATTTAGGGTTTGTGTTTGGGGTAGGATTTTTTGCTAGTAGTGTTTCATGGGTATTTGTTAGTATTTATAAATATGGTGGAACTAGTATTATTTTAGCCTTGTTAATTACTAGTTTATTTATAATATTTTTAGCATTATTTCCAGCAATTAATTTATATTTATTAAAAAAACTTAAATTAGATAATCCAGTAAATTGGCGATTTATAATAGCATTTCCAGCTAGCTGGGCGTTATTAGAAATTTTTAGAAGTTGGTTTTTAACGGGATTTCCATGGGCATTATTGGGTTATACCCAGTTAAGTTCGCCATTAAAATATTATGCCAGTTTATTTGGAGTATATGGGGTTTCGTTTATTGTTCTTCTTATTGCTGCCTTAATTAGTAGTGTATGTTGGCGGTTTAAAAAAGAGCAAGGTTTTAGTTATATAAGTATTAGCCTAATTTTATTAATATTTTTTAGCCCTATATTTTTATTATTTTTAAATAAAAAATATAATAAATTAGATAATACTTTAACAAACAATAAACATACAGTCGCAATTATTCAAGGCAATATAGCTCCTAACGATAAATTTTTATTTCAAGATTCAGTTGGTTTAATTAAACGTATTTCGGAAATTTATTTACAGCCAACTAAAGATTTAGCTATAACCAAAGATTTAGCTAAAAAAATTGATCTAGTGATTTGGCCAGAAAATAGTTTACCTTTAGAAGTTCAAGATCCTGATGCTAATGTTTTTTTATATAACATAGATCAATTTGCTAAATATAATAATTTTGGTTTATTATTAGGCATTCCGATACAACACCGTTATAGATACAATTATTTTTATAATTCAGTCTTAGGCCTAGGAACAGCAACAGGGGAGTATTATAAAACTAATTTAGTTCCATTTGGAGATTATGTTCCTTTAGAGGATTTATTACGCGGGATAATTGGTTTTTTTGATTTACCAATGTCTAGGTTTGTAGCTGGCGATCTTAAGCAAGCTGCTATTAAGTTTAATAAGCATAATTTATTAGCGACTGTTTGTTACGATATAACTTATGCAGAAGATTTGCGCTATAGGGTATTAACTCAAAATCCTAGCGTTATAGTTACAGTTAGCGAAGATGGTTGGTTTGGGGATTCTTTAGGTCCACCGCAACATTTAGATATTGCTAGAATGCGCGCGATCGAAACAGGGCGTTATGTATTAAGAGCAACCACTAGTGGTATTTCGGCAGTTATAGATAATTATGGTAATATAGTTAAACAAGCACCGGTATTTAAAAAATTTGTTCTTATTAGTCAATATCAAGATTGTTTTAATCAAACTATATGGAATAAATTAGGTAATAAATTAATAATAGGGTTTTTGTTAATTTGTTTAGTTATATCAAAAGTAAAAATTTCTAGGGTTTTTCGTGTGAGGTAGAAGGTTTTGCTGCCACAGTTGGTTCTTTTGTTGTGGTAGGGAGAGATGCATTATGTGTCTCAATTAGAGATTTAATGTTTTCCGAACAACCTTCGCAAGGCTGAAATTTAACTGGTATTTTTTGTTCTGCTAACTCTTTCAATATTTTAGATAAACGTTCTTCACTAAACGCGTTATTAGCTTCGATAACCAATGGTTCTGGTGGTGTATCTTTGTCGGCAGTGCTTTTTGCTGTATCTACTAATAATTTTAATCCAGCAACTATAGCTTTAGGATCATCTGTTAGACATTCTAGGCTATCTGTTTTAACTATAACTGCTTTATCTGTACTACCTTGTGTTGATATATGGCCTAAATATGTTGGATCAGTATTTGTTTCTTGTGTTGTAGCTGCGGTAAAGTTAACTTTAGCATCAATACCAGAAATTTTTGTCCAATCGCATTTTTGTATAAGCCCTGGTTGCTGTGGAGTAACCGTGGGGAGTGGAGCTGGCCAAGCAGCAATAAGTGGTGCTAGTGGAGATGAAGCAGGGGGGAGGAGTGGGTCAACCGGATTACTAGGCTTATCTGTAGCCTTGGCTGGTGGTGGAGGAGATAATGGTGTTACAACTGGCGGTACTGGTACTGCTGCTGGTGCGGTAAATGTAACTTTAGGCATTTGGGATACAATTGCATTATATGTTTTGTTTTCAGTATCAATCTGTACTTGCTCCAAAAATGGTACTGTTGTGTCCAGGCCTCCCAATATTGTAGAACCACCTTTTGTATCAACCATTTTTGCAACAACAAAACCTTGTTGTGCTTTTATAACGTCAACGTGTGCTTTTATAACGTCTGTAAATTCTTTTTTAGCAGCGGCGCCATTAGTGCCAGAACTTTGTTCGAAAAATGGACACCAGGTTATGGGTACTTCTTTCCCTTTCCCTTGTGGTATGTTCCTATCCCGCATTGTTTCTATTACATTAATATCCTTAAGTATACAGTCATATAAACTAAATTTTTTAGTGTCGCTTTGTTCTGAATCCAAAATTACTTTTGAAAATTTTTGTGCTTTGGCGTCTTCTACCCCCAACTCTATTAATTTTTTATAGCATTCTCTTACTCCTTGTGGGGCGTAGTGTATGCCATTACTATAATCTGGGTCGGTATGTAGTTCACCTTTCTTTGGATCGCCTGCCCCCTGTTTCAGGAAATCTGTCGCCTAGAAGTTAAATAACTTAGGTGGGCGATGGAGTATAATTATGATCCCAAAAAATAATTTTTCTGAAGACTTTAAAAAAACTATGGTTACAAAA
>JBEKHL010000069.1:0-6453 GCA_050012295.1 Gammaproteobacteria bacterium | reverse complement strand
TGAACGTGGTTCAGTGTTAGATCAAGATTTTCTTAAAAAATTTGGTCAAGTTGATGTGGTGTATTCTTGGGGTGTGTTACATCATACTGGACATATGTATAAAGCATTTGAGAATGTTGCATGTTTAGTTAAAGATGGTGGTGTTTTGTTTATTTCTATTTATAATAATCAAGGTGGAGCTTCTAAGCGTTGGAAGTGGATAAAAGCAAAATACAATAATTCTTCATGGGTAGTAAAAATAGCTTTATGTGGGTATACCGTATTTAGACAATGGACTATTACTTTTATTAAAGATTTTTTGAATTTTGGTAATCCGTTTAAATCTTGGATCCAGTACGGTAAAAATAACCGAGGTATGTCTGCTTGGTGTGATGTAGTAGATTGGACTGGTGGATATCCATTCGAAGTCGCCAAACCAGAAGAAGTATTTGATTTTTTTAAATCTAAAAAATTCGATTTGCAACGTCTGAAAACTTGTGCGGGTGGTTTAGGGTGTAACGAGTTTGTGTTTAGAAGAAACAATAAATAACATGTCAACCCCTTCTATTTTATCAGCGATTAAAAAACTTCGATTTTTGTTAACCCGTAAGGAAAAAATCAATTGGTTAGGGATTGTAACTTTTGCTTTAGGTACTTCTTTATTGGAAGTAGTTACGGCATCGGTGATCGTGGTTTTTGCACACGTTCTTAATCAACCAGAATTTGGTCAAAAGTATTTATCTCTGGTAGGTTTTAGGAGCGATTTATCTTCAGGACGGATTGTCTTTTATATTGCTGTTATTGTTGGTGTGGTTTATTTAATTAAAAATATTGTAGCGGCAGTAGAAGTATTTTATCAAAATTTTTCGATTCAAAAAATGAATTATCATTTTAAAAATAAATTATTATATCGTTATGCAGAAGCAGATTATGGATTTTATTTAACCCGCAATTCTTCTTTAGGTATGCAAGTTGTTGGTGGAGATGTTGAACAAGTATTTTCAAATGGCATAATTTCTTTGGCCAGTATTTTATCAGAAGTAGTAGTTTTTTTATGTTTAATAGGCATGGTAATCTACATGAAACCTTTATTAGCTATCATTATTTTTGGTATAGGTGTTGTATTATGGCTTATTATTACTAAAGGATTATTTCCTAAGTTTTATCGTTGGGGCCAGTTAATGCAAGAAGCAGCTATGTATAGTGGTCAAACTTTACTACAGTTTTTCCATGCGTTTAAAGAAATTATTCTTTTGGGAAAACTAGAGGCATTTGTAAATGTATATCAATATCATTCTTATAGAAAATCACATTTACATGCTATTCAAAATGCCACTAATGCTCTTCCAAGGATGATGATAGAAGTATTGTTTGTAGGACTGTTTGTAACCACAATTGCTTTTTTATGTCTAAAGCATGAAAGTCCTATGCAAATGTTAGGGATTTTAAGTGGGTACCTTTATGTTGGATTTCGTTTAATGCCAGGATTAAATCGTATTATTAATCAACTTAATACTTTTAAGTCGGTTATACCTGCTATTGAACGAGTTTTTAGCGAATATAATACTGTAGCTGCTAAAGAAAATTATATAGACGTTCCTAATTTTAATTTTAAAAAATTTATTTGTTTAAAAGCAGTTAGTTTTAGCTATCCTAATGCAGATCAAGACGCTATTAGAAATATATCTTTTGAGATTAATAAAGGTGAGCGCATTGGTATTGTTGGAGAAACAGGATCTGGGAAATCGACGCTGGTAGATCTAATTTTAGGTCTCTTAAAGCCTTACTTAGGGGTAGTGTGCGTCGATGAATATCCAGTTAATTCTTATCAGTGGCATAAAAAAATTGGTTACGTACCTCAATCTGTGTATTTAATAGATGATACTATAGAGGCTAATATTGCTTTTGGTGAACAAAAGATCGATGAATTAAAATTAAATATAGCGATTGATGCAGCACAATTGCGTAAATTTATTGATTTGTTACCAAATGGTCCTAAAACTATTGTTGGTGAACGAGGTGTTCGTTTATCTGGCGGTGAACGTCAGAGGATAGCTATTGCTAGAGCATTGTATAGAAACCCAGAAGTATTAATTTTTGATGAAGCAACTTCGGCTTTAGATAACGACACTGAATCTCGTCTTATAGAAACAATTCATGCGGTTGTTAGTCAAAATCATACTGTTATTATGATTGCACATCGTTTGACAACACTTAAAGATTGTGATCGAATTATAGTTATGGAAAATGGCGCTATAAAACAGATCACAAATTACGAAAACATTCAACAAACAAATAAGATGAAAAATCATGCATAATATTAAAATCTCTGTTATTGGTTGTGGTTATTGGGGTAAAAATTTAGTTCGTAATTTTTCGGAACTAGGAGTGTTAGCTGCTGTTTGTGATGTAAATGCGGAATTAGTGGGATCTACTGCTACAACATATAAAGTTCCTGGCTTAATGTTAGACCAAGTTTTAAAAAGTGATGTAGATGGTGTAGTAATTGCAGCTCCTGCAGCTCAGCATTATGAACTTACCAAACAAGCACTTAAAGCTGGTAAACATGTTTTTGTAGAAAAGCCATTGTCTTTAAAAGTAGAAGAAGCCAAACAACTTTGTGAACTAGCGGCTCAAGTTGATCGTTATTTAATGGTTGGACATTTGTTGCAATACCATCCAGCTTTTTTAGAGTTAAAACGGATCGTTTCTAATGGAAATCTTGGTCGTCTTCAGTATATTTATTCTAATCGATTGAATTTGGGTAAATTCCGTAACGAAGAAAACATTTTATGGAGCTTTGCTCCACATGATATTTCCATGATTTTAGGCCTTATAGGTGATTTGCCAGAGACAGTTTATGCAACTGGCGCTTGCCATCTTAATCCAAGAATTCATGATGTTACAACAACACACTTATTTTTTAAAAATGGTATTCAAGCGCATATATTTGTATCTTGGCTTCACCCATATAAAGAACAAAAATTAGTTGTGGTTGGGGAACGTGGCATGGCAGTATTCGATGATGGACAGTCTTGGGAAGAGAAATTAAAACTATATCCTCATCAAGTTAATTGGATAGATGGTCTACCGCATCCAGAAAAAGCAGATGTTAGGTGTGTTCCATTAGAAGTTGCAGAGCCATTAAAATTAGAATGTAATCATTTTATTGAATGTATTAAAAATCATAAAAAGCCAAGAACAGATGGTTGGGGGGGGTTAAGTGTTTTGCAGGTTTTAGATGCAGCACAACAATCTTTACATTCAAAAACACATATTTTTTTAAATAATCAAACATTACCATATTTTGCTCATGAAACAGCCATTGTGGATAATGGGTGTGATATTGGCAAAGGAACTAAAATTTGGCACTTCTCCCATATTCTTAAAGGAACCAAAATTGGGGAAAATTGTATTGTTGGACAAAATGTAATGATTGGTCCAGATGTTGTGGTTGGCAATAATTGCAAGATTCAAAACAATGTAAGTCTTTATAATGGGATTGTTCTAGAAGATGGGGTTTTTTGCGGACCGTCTTGTGTTTTTACTAATGTCCATAATCCAAGAGCCGAGATTGAACGAAAAAATGAATTTTGTTTAACTCATGTTGAACGAGGTGTTACTGTTGGAGCAAATGCTACTATAGTGTGCGGTAATCGTTTGGGAGCATATAGTTTTATTGGTGCAGGAGCTGTAATAACTAAGAATGTTAAGCCATATGCGGTAATGGCCGGTAATCCGGCTAAACAAATAGGTTGGGTTAGTCGATCTGGTGAGAAATTAAATGAAGATTTAGTTTGTCCAAGAGAAGGACGGCGGTATAAAGTGAATGCTGAAAATTATTTAACAGAGATTGTTTAGGAAGATGCAGAAAATGACCAAAACAGTAAAACACCCAGAAAAAATTATTAGTCCAATTCAGTTTATTGATTTAAAAGCGCAACAAGAGTGTATTCGGCCACAAATTGATGCTGCAATTAAGAGAGTTCTTGACCATGGTATTTATATTATGGGGCCAGAAGTTTATGAGTTGGAAAAGCAATTGGCGGCATTTTGTGGGGTAAAACATGCTATTTCTTGCGCAAACGGAACTGATGCGCTTGGGCTTGGTTTAATGGCCATGAGAGTTAGACCGGGAGATGCTGTTTTTGTTCCTTCCTTTACTTTTGCCGCTACTGCTGAAGTAGTTGCTTGGATGGGCGCAACACCAGTCTTTATTGATTCACTAGAAGATACTTATAATATTGATCCAAAAAGTTTAGAACAAGGAATTCAAACGGCTAAAAAAGCAGGTTTAAAACCGGTAGGAATAATTCCAGTAGATCTATTTGGTCAACCTGCAGATCACGATGCTATAGAGGTAATTGCTAATGAATATAAGCTTTGGGTTATAGCCGATGGTGCTCAAAGTTTTGGTGCAAGTTATAAAGGCAGAAAAGTTGGTAATATCGGCGATCTAGCTACAACTAGCTTTTTCCCAGCTAAACCTTTAGGTTGTTATGGTGATGGTGGTGCAGTTTTTACTAACGACGATAGTGTGGCGAATATTATAAAATCTTTACGGGTTCATGGGCAAGGATCGGACAAGTACGATAATGTGCGTATTGGTATGAACGGTAGGCTAGATACAATACAAGCAGCGATTTTAATAGAAAAGCTTAAAGTATTTTATGATGAATTAATTGCTCGACAACAAACTGCAGATATTTATAATGCAGGGCTTAAAGATATTGTTAAAGTACCCTATGTAATTGATGAAGCAACATCAGCGTGGGCTCAATATACGGTTCGTCTTCCAAAAAATATAAATCGTAATAGTTTGATCGCGGATCTAAAGAAAGCAGGGATCCCAACCATGGTTTATTATGTAAAGCCATTACATTTGCAAACAGCATATAGTTGCTATTTAACAGCAACAGGTAAGAATTTGCCTGTATGTGAAACTTTAGCTAATGAAGTTTTAAGTTTGCCTATGAGTGGGTATGTTGGCATAAGAGATCGAGAACTAATTTTTAATCGTTTGATGGAATTTTTTAGGATGCAAATAGCATGAAAACAATTTTTAAAAATTTTTTCTATGTGGCTATATCAATATTATTAGTTTTTATTGGGTTTTTAGAAAACAATATAAGTAAGATTTTTTTATTAAGCAATTTAATATTGTCGTTAAGTTTACTGTTAATTCTAGGTTTTATTGTATATTGTATTATAGATCTTATTTTTAGGAAGTCTGAAACTTTTTCTGCGGTTTTTACTTCTTTTGCAATAATTCTATTGTTTACATATTCATATATTTGTGATCATCATTTTTATTTAATTAAATCTAAAATGAAAGATTTGAGTATTCCTTTTTCATTAATGTGGGTTTTATGGTATACAGCAGCATTATACGTAATTTTTGCATTATCAAGAAATAAAAACATTTTGAATTTTTTTAAAATAGTCATTGTTTTTTCATGTTTGTCTCAACTTGGTTCATATATTTACAATTATTTTAATGTACATAAATTAGAAAAATCTAATACACTAGAAATACGTTCATTTGGATTTTTTAAAAAGAAACCAAATGTATATTTTTTATTAATAGATGGGTATCCTAATAATACTGTACTAAAAGAACAAACTAATTTTGTTAATCCATTTGGAGACAATTTAAGAGAAAAGGGTTTTTTTACAGTAGAAAACTCATTTTCAAATTATCATTTTACATTAGCCTCTGTTAGTTCACAATTAATGGGTAATTATCACCAAAATGTTTTTGCACAACCTAAATATCTTCCAAAGTGTTTTTCCAAAATTATAGCTGGAAATAATAATGTTGTTAGAACTTTTAAAGATAATGGGTATAAATTTATTTTTGCTCCCCCTGGCATGTATGAAGAACTGAGTGCGCAAGGTTATGAAAATTATTCTATTGTAACCAATTTTTCTACATTTGATATTCTAAGCAGCATTTTAAGTGGAACAATTTTAAGAAAGTATCAACATTTCTTTTTTGTGAAAAAATACTTAGAACCAAGTGACATTATGGTTTTTCTAAAAAAATACTATCATTCAAGGTATAAAGTGCCTATATTTATGTATGCACATTTTATGCAAGCTCATGATTTAGCTGTGACTAAAAATGGGAAAGCAATTTTTAGTCTTTGCGATTTAATTTTTTCCGATCTGATTAGCGATCAAAAATCAAAAGATTATTTGACGGCTAGTATTAAAGACATGAATAAAAAAATATTAACATTGATAGATTTTATTTTAAATATTGATCCTAATGCTATTATTGTTATAAATAGCGATCATGGTATTGGTACTGTTAAATATGATTTACTACTATCAGAAGAAGATAAAAAATTTTTGCATCCATGGGAACGAGATTTATCAACTGAGCAGTTAAAAAATATATTTAAAAATTTTATAGCCGTTTATTTACCAAAAAATGAAATAAATGAAGAACACTATATGAAGGAATTTAAA
>JBEKHL010000068.1:0-6471 GCA_050012295.1 Gammaproteobacteria bacterium | reverse complement strand
GCTTTTATTACACAAGTTTGCTGCAAAATTCCCCTAAGATTTTTGCTTAGATCGGTCATTTTAGCAAAATCATCTACTAAAAACCTATGGATCCATTTAAAAATTTGGGTACCATTATAAGCTTTACCACCTAAAGTAACTATAAATTCCTGTAACTCTAGTTTAGTTAAGCCTAATAAATTAATGCTCATTTATTAAAAATCTCACATTCAGAGAAGAAAAAAGCTATTTCTATTTTAGCATTTTCTATACTATCTGAACCATGCACAGCATTTTGATCGATGCTTGTAGCAAAATCCTTACGAATAGTACCAGGTAAAGCATCGGCTGGATTAGTAGCCCCCATTATTTTACGGTTTTCTTCTACCGCATTTAGTCCCTGTAAAACTTGTACAACAACTGGTCCAGAACTTATAAAATTTACTAAATCTTTATAAAATGGACGTTCTCTATGAATAGCATAAAATTTTTCTGCTTGTTCTTTAGTAACTTTTACCATTTTAGCAGCAACTATAGCCAACCCAACTTTTTCTAGCCGTTCTAAAATTTTACCAATAATATTTTTAGCAACCGCATCTGGCTTAATAATAGATAATGTTTGCTCTAATTTTTTTTCTTCAAACAACATAAATAAATCTCCAAAATTAAAAATCAAATAAGATTAAGAATTCAAGAGCCGGCCTATAAGCCGGGTTCTGTTGAAAGTAGCCATTCATCTGCGATGTTTGTCGCCAAACAACTGTAGCAATCTACCCAAACTCAGTATGAGCCATACTATCGAGTTTCTATTTGATCTTGCTCCAAATGGGGTTTACCTTGCCATTTATGTTACCATAAATGCGGTGTGCTCTTACCACACCTTTTCACCCTTACCAATAAAATTGGCGGTTTATTTTCTGTTGCACTATCCGTGAACTCACGCCCCCCAGGTGTTACCTGGCATTTTGCTCGATGGAGCCCGGACTTTCCTCTATAACATAAAAAATATTATAGCGACTACTCAGCCAACTCTTAAATTCTTAACTGCTATAAATATACCCTTTTATAGGGCTAAGTACCAGAGTCTAAACTATATTCAATTTATTTGTTAGTTAAGTTTCTTTTTTCTGCTTTTACGGTATTATAAAAGCTTTCAAGCTCTTCTTGGGAAGCAAAATTTTTCTTCTCAACACATTTGCCTATATAAGGATTATCATAAAAAAGTAATCCATTTAAATGATCATTTTCATGTTGCCAAACTCTAGCAGCCCAATCACGCAATTCTCGTACAATAATTTTACCATCTTCATTTTGATACTTTACTCTTATATGGGTATAACGCTGCACTTTGCCTACAGTTAGAGGTACAGAAAAACAACCTTCCCACTGAAAATCTTGATTAGGCACTCCTGTTGCTAGATCACTTATTGGTTCATAACTAGGATTAATAATAACTTCTAATTTTTCAACAGAATTTCTTTCTGGGCAAAAAATAAAAATTTGCTTATTAATTCCCCATTGATTAGCCGCCATACCTGCCGCAGCATCAAAAGAAGCCTTAGCTTTTTTAAGCTGCTCCGGCTGTATAGAATATTTCATGTCGTTAATCGACTGCTTATCTTGTTTACTTAAAGGAAACTGAACAAGAGCAATCTTTTTATGTAAAATAGGATGACTATAATCCACCAATTTTAATAAATGCAAATCGGTATACTGTGCAGTAGACATTTTTTGATTTTCCTTGGGGCAACTACAAGATGTTAATAACGAAAAAATAATTACAAACAATGTTAAAAAACTGAACTTTTTAATAAAAAAAACCGCATATATTTATAATACAGGACTCGTTGTTGTTTTCAAGTATCTAAAACTATAAAAAACACAAGTTCAGCAAAAACTATCAATATCACTATTGGGCTCTTGCTGATCTTGCATATTATATCCTTATTTTTATAAAACATTAGTGATTGTGTTTTCCACAACTTCCATCACACTCACCATCTTTACCGTGCTTATGGTGGTGCTTACCCTTATGCTTATGCTTATCATTACAAACTTGTTTATCTCCATGAGTAGTGTTTGTAACGGAGCTAAAGCTACCTGGACCAGAACTCGTAGTTGCAACCACTTCTAACCTGGTATCAAGCTCAGCATCATAATAATTACGATTTTTATTTGACATAAATTTACCCCTTAATATTAATAAAAGTTTATATACAATCTATAAACTTAAATCTTTATAGACCTAATATGATTGACTAGTTTTTAATTTAAACAGTTCAAAATTTTGATAAAGATATGCCATAATCGTATAGTTTTTTCTTGGAAATTCCCGTGATTTTAGCAGTTAACGCCGCAGCTTTAGTTAATGGCAGCTCGGTTAATAAGTTTTGTAAAATTTTATGTGTATTAGCATCTATTTCATCAACATTTTTAAGGTTTCCAGCAACTACTATTACTATTTCTCCTTTAGTTTGTTGCAATTGATCAGCAACAATAAAATCATAAATATTTGCTAAATTAGCTTGTTTAATGGTTTCAAATTTTTTCGTTAATTCTCTACAAAAAGTCGCTTCTCTATCTGCTCCAAATACTTTTTGCATACACTCTATTGTATCTATCAATCTAGATGGTGCTTCAAAAAAAATCATAGTGCGTCTTTCAAACACCAAATCTAGTAATGTTTTTTGTTTTTGTTGTAATTTAGACGGTAAAAACCCAATAAATATAAATTGATCGGTAGCTAAACCACTAACACTAATAGCGGTAATAACCGAACTTGGACCTGGAATAGGCGATACAACAATGTTTGCTAAATGTGCTTGTTTAACTAAGTGATACCCAGGATCGCTTATTAATGGGGTACCAGCATCAGAAATTAACGAAATAGTTTTACCTTCTTTTAATAACTTTAATAACTTAACTACAATCTGTTGTTCGTTATGTTCATGTAAGCTAATTGTCTTAATATTTATATTATAATGATTTAATAAAATTTTAGATCTTCTAGTATCCTCTACGACTATTAAGTCAGAATTTTGTAAAGTATCTATAGCTCGATACGAAAAATCTGTTAAGTTTCCAATGGGAGTTGCAACTATATATAACATGCAGTAATCTAGCATATTATTTTAACTAAATTCTACAAAAATTATGGCAATTATTAATTATATTTTAATAACTATATCGTTACTACTTACCAGCTGCAATAATAGTTCTTTTGTTAATAATAGCGGAATGCACTTATATCCTGATCAGTTAACCAAACAAGCTACTCAATATTTAAAAATCGCAGAACACTCTAAAGATCCTATTAAAAAAAATAATTTACTATTAATTAGCGCAGAATTATTAATAGAAGCTCATAATCCTTTATGGGCAGAAAAAATATTAACGGAAGTAAATACTACTGTATTAAATTCAACACAATACGCTACATTACAAATTTTATTAGCTAAAATAAATTTAATTCAAAAAAACTTTAATCACGCCAAAGAATTACTATCTAGCGTTGGAACTTACCAAGAGCTAGATAGGGACATTTATAAAAAATTACATTCCACCAAAATAGATATTTTTCTACAATCCGGAGAAATGTTAGAAGCAATACAAGAAGAAATAAATTTAGAAAATTTTTTAACAACCCCGCAAGAAATAGCAGAAAATCAAAAAAATATTTGGAATAATTTACAACAATTAACTCCTCATTCTTTAGAGATCGCCAACCAAGGAAGCTTTAACAATAAAATGCAAGGTTGGATTAGTATCGCAATAATAACTAAACGATACGATGCCGATCAAGGCGAATTATCTAAAGCATTATTACAATGGCAACAAAACTTTCCAAACCATCCAGCAAACATTATTTTAAACTTACCTAAAAACCCTATAGCTGAACATGGCTACGAATCAACCTCTATTCCTCATTCTACTCGATTAAATAAAATTGCATTACTATTACCAATATCTGGTCCTCATAAACAAAGTGCTTTAGCTATTAAGAATGGATTTTTAGCAGCACTTTATAATAAAAAATCAGAAACTAAAAAACCTAAAATAATTGTTTTAGATACTAATGAGCAATCAATTACCAACGTATATAAGCAAGCTATAAATATTGGGGCCGACTTTATTGTTGGACCATTAATAAAAAAAGAGCTGGAATCTTTGGTAAGATCAACCCAATTATCGGTACCTGTATTAGCCTTAAATACCTTGCCAGAAAGTTATTCTCACTCTAATTTACTATTTCAATTTGGCCTTCCACCAGAAACAGAAAGCATTGCCATTACCGAAAAAGCTTGGGAAAACCATCATAAAAACGCCCTATTAATAGCCCAAAATAACGAGTTGGGCAAACGCATGCTACAATCTATAACTAAAAATTGGCACGATAAAGGCGGCCATATAATTCATGTAGTACAAATTAACAGCAAAACCGATCTAAATAAAACCTTAAGAATTGCCTTGGGTATAGAAGATAGCGATAACCGCGCTAAAGATCTTACTTCTTTAGGGTTAAAATTTAATTTCGAACCTCGCAGAAGACAAGATATAGACTGCATATTTTTAATAACCAATGCCGAAAATGCTAGACAAATAAAACCTTTGTTAAATTTTTATTATGCCGGAAAAATACCAATATATGCCGCCTCTAATATTTATACTGGTATTAAAAATCCACTCGATAGAGATCTAGACCGTATACAATTTTGTGATATGCCATGGATGCTAGATAATAGTATTCATAATCGCTTAATTTATCAATCAATTAAAAACTTATGGGGTAAAAACTTTGCCCAATACTCTAGGCTATATGCTTTAGGAGTAGATGCTTATAAAATATCTAATCAAATGCAACAATTATTAACTATGCCAGAAATTGGAATTTCTGGCATGACGGGGATTTTAAGAATAGATCCAAAGAATGTTATTTCTAGAAAATTAATGTGGGGCACCTTTGAAAATGGTGCAGCTATAGTTTTAAACCAAAAAAATTAATATGTTTACCACCAAGCTTAACCGAATAGCTATCGGTAAACAAATAGAAGAACTTGCTATAATTTATTTACAAAAGAAAAATTTAGTTCTATTAGAAAAAAATTTTCGAACTAAATTTGGAGAAATAGATTTAATTTTTCAAAATCCATTAACAAAACAAATTATATTTGTTGAAGTACGCTATAGAAAATCTATATTATTTGGAGATCCAGCAGAAACTATTACTAAATTAAAACAAAAAAAAATAATTAGAACTGCTAATTATTTTTTAAATAATAAATTTCCTAACCAGCCAATATATTGTCGTTTTGATATTATAGCCTGTACTGGCCAGTTAGATAATATTAAAATTAATTGGATCCAAGCGGCATTTTATGCCAATCGTGCTTAGTTTAGGGGCTGTGCTGTTACTCGGCACAGCCCCCAAATTCAACTATGTAATAATTCTTTAGCTTTATCAAAAGAGCTAGTTAGCATTTCTAACACTTTACCGCCCCCCCTTGCTACACAAGTAAGTGGATCTGGTGCTACTGTTACTGGCAGCTTCATCATAGTACTTAATAACTTATCTAAATCTGTTAACAATGCTCCACCACCAGTTAACACTATACCATTTTCTATAATATCGCCTGCTAATTCTGGTGGTGCTGCATCTAATGCGGTAGTTATAGAATTGATCATTTGCTGCAATGGTTCTTGTAAAGCCATTAACATATCTCTATTAGTAACGGTAACACTTATTGGCACACCAGTTGCAACACTTCTACCTCTAACATTCATGCTTTGTAAACAATTTACTTCATCGTTATACATAGCGCAACCAATATTCATTTTTATAAATTCTGCTGTTGATTCACCAACTAAAATACCAAAATTTCTCTTTAAATAATTAATAATACTTTCGTCACAACGATCTCCGCCAATTTTAGTAGAAGAAGAATATACCACACCATTTAAAGCCATAATCGCTATCTCGGTAGTACCACCACCAATATCAATTACCATGGAACCTCTTGCTTTTTCGATATCTATACCTACGCCAATCGCTGCTGCCATAGGTTCTTCTATTAAAAATACTTTTTTTGCACCAGCTCCAATGGCAGATTCACGGATTGCTCGACAATCAATCTGGCTGGCATTACAAGGTACACAAATTAAAATTCTAGTAGACGGGGTAAACATTCGTTCTGCATAAATCTTTTTTATAAAGTACTGTAACATTTTTTCTGCAACTTGAAAATTAGCTATAACACCATCTCTTAATGGTCTAATTGCTTTAATATTTAATGGGGTTCTACCAAACATTTTTTTTGCTTCGTCACCAACTGCTAAGATATGATTTTCTCCTTTAGCTAAATCTCTATTAGTTATTGCAACAACCGATGGTTCGTTAAGAATTATCCCTTTATGTTTTTGATAAATTAAGGTATTAGCTGTTCCAAGATCTATAGAAATATCGTCATAAAAAAGATTTTTAATTTTTCTAAACAT
>JBEKHL010000067.1:0-6536 GCA_050012295.1 Gammaproteobacteria bacterium | reverse complement strand
GTTACAAGCGGAGCTTGTAGGGCTTAGAGCTCGTCCAACTGTAGCAGCACATAATGCATTACAGGCAGCACTTGACGCTCGTCCAACTGTAGCAGCGCTTCGACAACTGGAGGCTAGAGCAGCAGCTGCAGAACTTCGAGCTAATCAAGCGCAGCAGGCAAACAGACCGCTTATGTTTGGATATGCTGCTAATATAGGGCAATTACCAGCTAATCAATCTAGACAAATAGCGCCACAATATACTCCAGAACAGATAACTGTTATTAATAATTTTAAAAATCTAAATCGTTAATATAAGATTGTGGATGGTAACATAAAAACAAATTATATTTTTTATGTTATCACCCAGCTATAAGTGTTAGTTATGCTGGATGATTAAGTATTAAATATAGTATGTAGCGCCAATACCAATATTAAAAGTATCTTTTGCTTTAATTAATGTGGCAGAAGAAGGGCGTTCTTGAGATTTTAATTTAAAAGCCGAAGTGTTTTTCCATGACAATATTGTTCTAACCCCAAATTGTTTATTAAATTTGTGTTCTAGTGTAGCCCTTATTATAGGGATTAATTTAGTTTTAGAAAAAGTTCTTGTGGTGTCACCATTCACAGTGTGCACTCCAGACCCATCATTAAAAATAGTATATTGTGCTTTTATGTGAGACAAAGATGCGCCTACCAATAGTGAAACCGAATTGTTATCAGTTATATTGGTTTTAATTATTGCTCCAAAATAGGGGTGTCTTTGAACAAGAGTTGTTTTGTATGATTCCCATTTCATCCCAATTGGAACTGCAAACCCGGCAACTATAGTTCCTTCATTTATTTGATTTTCAGTTCTTTTCATTTTTTTATAAACTTCGAATCCAAGTTCTGCTCCAAAATTTTCGTTAAACATATGTCCAACAAATAAATTTAATCCAGGAGCTGGTTTTTTAGAAAAAATGTTTGCACCATAATCTTTTTTAAATTTAGTGCTACCATAAACAGCATCTGCACCTAAATAAGTAGAGTGATTAGCGTAAGCGGATGAAGTTACAGATAATCCCATAACGAAAGCTAAAACGCTGACATTCAATTGTTTTTTTATGAAAGGTATTTTTTTCATGTTACATCAATCTCCTAAATTAAATTTTATTTCTATAAATATACTTTTATATTGTTTTATATTGTATATAAAAATATATTTAAAACAACAATAAATGTTGGTATACAGGGCCAGATCATCTAAATTAATTATAATTTAAGTGTTTTCCCTCACCCCTTCAAGTTCAACTATGGTTTATGTTTACCTGTACCCTCTCCAAAAAAAAATTTGGAGAGGGAGGCAGCAATCTTTTTAGTAAAATCAACATATATATTAGTAAAAATAGCTATTTACCAATATTTAATTTTTAATTAGCAAAATAATGAATACAAACTTGGACTCCCTCTCCAAAATTTTTTTTTGGAGAGGGTACAGGTAAACATAAACCATAGTTGAACTTGAAGGGGTGAGGGAAAAAAATTTAAATTACCACTAATTTAGATGTGTTTGCCCTATATTGGTATATGCGTTAAATTTAAAGCTATTTAACTATAAGTTTATTGTCTATTGCATCCACTGGCATAATAAAAATTATAAAAAAAGATAATTTAAAAATTTATATTAAATTTACCCTCTTTTAGTTACGAAGGAGGGTCGCACCATAGGTGCCGGGTGGATGCTATTAGATTAATTTGCGATAGAAGATCTGTTTTTACGCTACTAATCATATAGTTATCTGTATAATAAAATTGGGTTATTTAGATAAACACAAGGATTTATTTGTTGTATAGTTATTAGATTTTAATGGTTTACATACTATTAATTATTTGATAAAATCCTTATCGTAATTGCGGGGTGGAGCAGTCTGGCAGCTCGTCGGGCTCATAACCCGAAGGTCGTAGGTTCAAATCCTGCCCCCGCTACCAAATTTTTAAAGAAGAAGAAAGCGCCTAGGGCGCTTTCTTGTTAATGAGGGTAGATAAATTTAGTGGAGAAGCAATTTCATTCAGAGTTAGAAAAGTTAGTTGCTAGCGAGGTTAGTGCGTTGGGGTTTGAGTTTATTAGACTAGAATATATTAGTCATAGTAAATCTAGTGTGCTGAGGGTATATGTAAATGCAGTTAATGGAATTACGCTTAATGATTGTGGAAAAATTAGTTATCATTTAAATAAAGTTTTAAGTGTAACTAATAGTTTAAAGTTAGGGGAGTATGTTTTAGAAGTATCTTCCCCGGGGGTTGGTTAGATGGTATACTTAATTTATTGTAAATTGTATGGAAATAGTAAGTAATAATTTATAGGTAAAATTATAATGAGCAAAGAGATTCCACTTAAAATGATAGTTGATGCAGTATCTAATCAAAAAGGTATTTCAGAAGATGTTATTTTTGAAACATTAGAAGTAGCACTTGCTTCGGCTACCAAAAAAAAATACGGTGCAGATATTGATGTTAAGGTTAGTATTGATCGTAAAACTGGTAAATATTCTACCTATAGAGTATGGACAGTAGTTGAAGATCCAAAAAATTTTGAGCCAATGGAATCACCTCTTATTCAAATTACTCTTAGTGCTGCCCAACTAGATAATCCAATGGTTAAGGTTGGAGATAAGATAGAAGAAGAAATGGAATCTATAGATTTTGGGCGTATTGCAGCTCAAACAGCTAAACAAGTAATTATTCAAAATGTTAGGCTTGCCGAAAAGGATCTGGTTGCTAAAGAATTTAGTAATAAAATAGGAGAATTAGTAACAGGAGTTGTAAAAAAAATTATTAGAGAGGGTATAGTAGTTGATTTAGGTGGTAACGCAGAGGGACTTTTAAGTAGAGTTCATATGTTACCTAAAGAATCGTTTAGGCCTGGTGATAGAATAAAAGCTCATTTGTATGGGGTGATATCCGATGCTATGGGTCCACAAATGCAACTTAGCCGTACTAATAATGGCATGTTGATAGAATTGTTTAAAATAGAAGTACCAGAAATAGGGGAAGGTATAATCGAAATTAAGGCAGCAGCCAGAGAGCCAGGTGTTCGTGCTAAAATTGCTGTTAAAACTAATGATGGTAGGATTGATCCTATAGGTGCTAGTGTGGGCATGAGGGGTTCTAGAGTACAAGCGGTTTCTAATGAATTAGGTGGAGAAAGAATAGATATAATATTGTGGGCAGAAGATACAGCGCAATTTGTTATGAATGCTATGGCTCCAGCGGAAGTAGTGTCTATTGTAATTGATGAAGAAACTAAAGTAATTGATATTGCGGTTAAAGACGAATATTTACCTCAAGCAATAGGTAAAAGTGGACAAAATATTATGTTAGCTGCGGCTCTTACAGGATGGGAATTAAATGTTATTAGTAGTACCGAAGCAATCAATAAAAACGAAAGTGAATCTGCTAATTTAAAAAATATTTTTATGGATAAATTACAAGTAGATGAAGATTTGGCGCAGGTTTTAATTAGTGAAGGTTTTGCAAGTATAGAAGAAATAGCATATGTTCCGGTACAAGAGTTATTAGAAATAGATGGTTTTGACGATGAAATCGTAACAGCCCTTCGTACTTGTGCTAAGAATGTGTTATTAACAGAGGCAATAGCTAAACAAGCACAGGATGATACAGATGCAACCGATGATAATGAAAGTTTAGAAAGTTTGGAAGGCATCGATGCTGAATTATTACTTAAATTAAAACAAGCCGATATTTTAACAAGAGATGGTTTAGCAGAATTATCCGTAGATGATTTATTAGAAATTTCTAACATAACCAAACAAGAAGCCGCTAAATTAATAATGGCAGCGCGAGCACATTGGTTTAAAGAAGCGTAGAAGTAATATTAGGGGTAATATAAGTGAGTCAAAATATAACTATCGAAGAGTTATCTAGAGAATTAGGAAATATTTCTATTAGTACACTTATAGAGCAATTAAAGTTGGTTGGTGTGAATGTTGTTAAAATAACGGATCCTGTAACGCCAGCTCAAAAACAAAAATTATTAGGGTTGTTAAAAAATAAAGTTACAGATACCGTTCCAGCTAAAATTTCTTTAAAGCGGCGATCTAGTGTTAGTCAAATTAAAGTTAAAAGTGCGTCTGGAAAAAATTCTACAGTTAATGTGGTAAGAAAAAAACGACGTGAATATGTTAAACAAGAAGTACCGCTTAATGAAAGTGGTGAAACTATAGTTACTAATGCGGTAGAAAATATTGATTTACAACAAGCAACAACAGTAAAAGAAACTAATAATGGAACCTCGGAAATTTTAGATGGTACATCAGCAACTCCAGTTGTAGAGACCCCAAAAGAACTTGAATCAAAAGAAACAAAAGCAACCAAAGATAAAAAAGACAAAAAGGGTAAAAAAGATAATTTAATTTCTGAAGATGAAAAAACAGATAAAAAAAATAAAAATAAAACAGTAAAAGATAAGGAAAGTTTAATTCCTGCTAAAATTAATTTAAATTTATTAGCTGTTGAAGATGCCCTTGATGATTCGCTTGATGATGTAGGAACAATAGAGCGGGTTGTTTTAACGCGTAAAATAAAAAAATCTCATAAATCTGATAAAATGTACTCTCAACAAGCTCCTCGTGGTAATCCTCACGCATTCGAAAAACCAACTACCCCAATTAAATATAAAATAGAGGTTCCAAGTAGTATTACTGTTGCTGAATTAGCTCAAAAAATGTCAGTAAAATCTGCAGAAGTTATTAAAGTTATGATGAAAATGGGTATAATGGCAACTATTAATCAACCGCTTGATCAAGATACTGGATGTTTAGTAGTAGAAGAAATGGGACATACAGCAGTTTTGGCGCCTACAGCAAACTTAGAAAACAGTATTACTATTGAATATAATGGAGATTTAGAGCCTCGTCCGCCGATTGTAACTGTAATGGGTCATGTTGATCATGGTAAAACTTCTTTATTAGATTATATTAGAAATACTCGAGTTACAGCTAAAGAAGCGGGCGGTATCACTCAACACATAGGAGCTTATCAGGTACCAACTAATCGTGGGTCTATAACTTTTTTAGATACTCCGGGGCATTCAGCCTTTACTGCTATGCGAGCTAGAGGTGCTAATTGTACGGATATTGTAGTATTGGTAGTAGCAGCTGACGATAGCGTTATGCCGCAAACTATAGAAGCAATTCAACATGCTAAAGCAGCTAAAGTCCCTATTATTGTTGCTATTAATAAAATTGATAAAGCAGGTATTGATCCAGAAAAAGTAATTAATGATTTATCTCAATATAATGTTATGCCAGAAGATTGGGGTGGAGATAGTATTTTTGTAAAAATTTCTGCCAAAACAGGGATAGGGATCGATAATTTACTAGAAGCTATAATGTTGCAAGCTGAAATGTTGGAATTAAAGGCACCACATAATGGTCCAGCACAAGGGGTTGTTATCGAATCTTCTTTAGATAAAGGAAGAGGAGTGGTAGCTACTTTGCTAATTCAAACTGGAGTATTAAATCAAGGGGATATTATTTTAGCTGGTTTTGAATATGGAAAAATTAAGGCTTTAAGAAACGATCAGGGTAGTTCTATAAATCAAGCGGGCCCGTGTGTGCCTGTAGAAGTATTAGGGTTAAATGGAGCTCCGTTAGCAGGCGATAAGTTTCAGGTAGTTGCTGATGAACGCAAAGCTAGAGAAGTTGCAAACACTAGACAAGAGATTTGTAAGAGGGAACGTTTATTACAACAACAAACAGTAAAATTTACTGGCTTTATCGATAAAATGCAGAAAGGTAATAATTTAAAAGTTATCAATATAGTTTTAAAAGCAGATGTTCAAGGTTCGATAGAAGCTATTTCTGATACATTAGAAAAATTATCTACAGAAGAAATTAAAATTAATGTGGTTGGTAAATCGGTTGGTGGTTTTAGTGAGTCCGATGTTAATCTTGCATTAGCTTCTAAAGCATTTTTATTAGGGTTTAATGTTCGCGCTGAAGCACAAGCTAAAATATTAGCAAAAGCTCAAGGTACAGATTTTAATTATTATAGTGTGATTTATGATTTAATTGATGCAGTCAAGGAATTAAGAGATGGTAGCATTGTAGTTCCTGTAAAAGAAAAAATTATTGGGGTGGCAGAAGTAAGGGATGTATTTAGATCTAGTAAATTTGGAACAATTGCAGGATGTTTAGTAAAAGAGGGGTTAATTAAACGTGGTAATCCAATTAGAGTATTAAGAGATAATATTGTAATTTATTCTGGCGAATTAGAATCGTTAAGACGCTTTAAAGAAAATGTTAGCGAAGTACGTAATGGAACAGAGTGTGGAATTGGGGTAAAAAACTATAATGATGTAAAGGTTAACGATCAAATAGAAGTATTTGAAATAATACCTGTTAATAAAGTTGTTAAAACTGGTCTTGAATTAAAGAGATGATGTACACATGCAAAATAAAAAATTTTTACGTTCAGAAAGACTATCTGAACTTATTCATAAAGAGTTAGCGATTATTATTGTTAAATTTTGCCAAGATCCTCGTTTAGAAAAA
>JBEKHL010000066.1:0-6790 GCA_050012295.1 Gammaproteobacteria bacterium | reverse complement strand
GCATTAGGTTCTTTTTTTATAGGAAAAGGTAAAGGTCATGTTGTAACCATGGCAGTTATTATTAGCAACGTTATAAATTTAATCTTATCTTTAATATTAGTGTTTGGTTTTTGGATTTTCCCTAAATTAGGTATAAAAGGCGCGGCATTTGCTACATTATTTTCTCAATTTATTCAAATAATAATATTAGCTGGAGCATTTTTTTCTAAAAAAAATCGTACTCAATATGGTAGTATGATCTGGAGATTTAATTATAAAATCTTTAAAAATGTTTTAAATTTAGGTTTGCCAAATTCCTTATCACATGTATTAGAAATATCTGCTTGGAGTTTAGTTGGTCAAATGTTAGCTACGGTAAATAACGATCAAGTTACGTTGTTTAGTCTTGGGCAAAGTTTATTTATTTTATTTGCATTTTTTTCCGAAGGGTTGCAAAAAGGTGTAATGGCAATATCTTCTAATTTTATTGGAGCTAAAAAATATCATTTAATACCACAAAATGTAATTTCTGCTAGTTATGTTCATTTAGTATTTTGTATAGTTTTATTAGCGGCGTTATTAGCTAATCCTAGTATTGCTATAAAAATGTTTTTCCCTGCCGAAGAACAAATATCCACATTATTCGATATGGCTAGAATTAATTGTTTGTGGGTATTATTGTATTTTGCATTAGATGGTTTAGTGTGGATCAGAAGTGCTGTATTAATTTCTTTTGGCGATGTTAAGTTTATTATGTTGGCCAATATAATAAGTGTTGCAGTTTTTGCGGTATTGCCAATTTATATTTTTATAGTTAGAGCTAACGGTTCGTTAGATCTGTCTAGCTGGCAGATTGTAAGCATATCATCAATAATAAATTTAGTTGTTTTTTCTTATAGGTCTAGACGGAAAATGGCTGCCGTATATTAATTAAATCTAATTATATATGGTCTGATTTTAAGAACTTTTATTGGTGCTATGCTTTATTTTAGAAGGTTCTTCTGGTTTTGTAGTCGTTTGTTGAGGTGGTGATGCCCAAAAAAAACTTTTAAAATAATTTACAGCGCCAGTAACAGCGCCTTTTCTAATGTTAGGATCTAAGGCGGCGGTAGTTAAGTTACCAATTAAACCTAATTTATTGCCTTTTTGATAATTTAAAAGCCCATTTATTAAAGTATTTATGGACTTTTCGCTACTTAAAGCGTTTATTAAGAGTTCTGGATTGCTGGGTATGCCAGTAGACGCTACCCAAGGTAGTTTATCGATCATTAAAGCTGCTAGTTGTTTTAAAAAATCTTTATTTTCAGCTGAAGATAAAAATGCTATTAATTCACTACTTTCTTTTAGATGTTCAGCTTTTATTAGATTAAGCACAGAGATAATTAGTTTAGTATATTCTTTATTAGAGCGTAATTTTTGTAATTCTTCAAAAACAGTAGGGTTTATAGCGTTTAATGCTAACTTAATAGCAGCAGCAGTTGGTTTTTCTGGAAGTTTATCTAGTTCGGCAAAAATTGGTGATATGGTTGTTAATAATTTTGTTTGTAAAAAAACAGTTTTTAATGGAATGGCATTATCTTGGATATGTTTTTTAATGTCTGGTTCTTTTTCTATTAAAACAAGAAAATGTTTTATTGCGTCCAAGAATTTTTTTTCTTTAATGCAAGTAAATATCTTAGATAAACTTTTAGTGTGATTTAATAAATTAGGTAAAATTTCTATGAATTGCGGGGTGCTTATTATTTGTAGGATTTTCTTAACATCTTTTTGTTTTAAATTGTATTTTGTAAATAGTTGCTTATATCTTTCATATAAGAATATATGAAAAAAATCGTTTCCAGCCAAACTGATTAATTGTTTTTTTAAAGCAGGTTTATTATGATTTTTTTTATAATAATTTATAAGCATAGAATTTCTCTCGGGAGAACGCATTAATTTGAGTAAGGAAAAAGCATGCTTAGGATGTTTAATTGTGTATTTTAAAATTCTTTTAAACAAGCCAAAAGTAAATCCGCGAGGTTTTTTTGTGGATGTTGGGGTATAGTTTTTTAAAATTTTGTTAATTATAATTGGACATTGTTTGCTAGAAAAAAAATAATTAAGAGCATTGTCAATATTTTTTTGATTAAGATCTTGTTTTTTTGGTTTTAAAGTTTCTTCTTCTAATAATGATTTTTTATCTGTGTTTGGCATAATTAAATTACCTTTTTTATTAGGTTGTTATTATATAGTTTAGACTTAATAACTAATAATTAGTTCCATGAATTTGCAGGATAAATATATTGGTATAAAGTCTTTAAAGTAAAAACAACACCTTGCTTGGATAGCAAGGTGTTAAGCAATTTTCTGTTAATCGGAAGTGTAGTTTTTAGGCGTTTTTGCTGCGAAGATGAGCAGAAGAAGATAGAATTTCATCTTGGTCTATTGGTTTGTGTTCTCGTTTTGCTTCAACTTTTTTATTACGTTGTTCAAGAAAAGATTTTACTTCTTGATCTTGAAGACTAGTGTCACCTAAAGTAACTGGTGTGCGTGAGTGTAAGTCTTTATCTTTAAGAGCTTCCATAGCAGGTTTAATAAAACGAGTTTCATCAAACCCATCTAGTCTAATACCCTTGGCTCTAGGTATATTGTCCAAACCTTTAATAGTAGCCTGAACTAATTTTTTTTGTGCTGCGGCAAACAATTCAAGTTCTTTCAGTGGAATTATTCTAATTATATATGGGTTTTGTTCTAATTTTGGAAAATTTATTTTTTCTTTATTAATAGTCATAATTGGTATTGTTAAATTTTTGCCGTTTTTGTCTTTTAAAGTAA
This sequence comes from Gammaproteobacteria bacterium, assembly GCA_050012295.1. Lineage (GTDB taxonomy): Bacteria > Pseudomonadota > Gammaproteobacteria > UBA6186 > Azoamicaceae > UBA6186. The sequence goes on along the minus strand of JBEKHL010000066.1, from coordinate 3,997 downwards.
TAGATATAGCTCCATCACTTCTAAGGTGATCTGTACTTGTTGCGCTTAAATCAGAATCTTTCGCTATAACTGCATCAAAATATTTTCTACAATTTTTTAGATCAAAATGTCTCTTTCTATAAATTGCATCTTTATCTTCTTTTGGTTTACGTATACCGATAATTTTATTTGCTTTTTTTGTAAATGCTTCGTAAGCCTTAGATAAACCATTTACAGCTTTGCCCATAAGATTCCATAAATCTTTGGCTACTGCTGGTATTTTTTTAGCAAGAAGTACAGCAGCACCTACTAAAGCAAGGACAGTATCTTTTATAGTAGTTGCTACGGCAGTTAAGCCTCTTTGACCAAGATGCAGCATTCCTTTAGCGAAACTACCAACAGCTCTAGTAGCATTTACAGCTGTTGTTGCCATTTCACTAAGCTTTTCTCCGGCAGCTTTCACGTTCTCTAAAGCTGCTGTAGCGGCAGCAGAAACACGTTGATTAGCTTTATCGGCAAGTTCCACTATTTTATTTTCAGCAGCATCAGCAATTTCTGTCACTTTTGTAGCGGCATGCTCAAAAGCTTCTATAATATCGTCTGCTTTTGCCCCAGCTTTGTCTGCAATTTTTTGGGCTGCATCCATAGCTGCGGTTGCTTCTTGTATGGCTTTCTCATAAGCTTTTTTAGCAGCTTCTTTTATAGCGTCACTAAGATTTGAATCTTGTAATATTTTCTCTAGACGTTCTTTAGCAGCTTCAAGGTCTTGTTTTATATTTTTTATAATATCTTTAAGAGTATCTCTTATCTGATTAATATCAACTGTCTTTAATCTATCAATAGCTTGTACTACTATTGCTTGAAGAGGTAAGCCAATATTACCTATAATGTTTTGCTTTACCTTATCTACATTTGTGTGAACAGAAGTTGCAATAGAATCGATAGTGGCATGAACTGTTTTATTAATTTCTATGATACTTTCTTTAGCGGTTGTAACAGCCGCTGTTACAGCTTCTTTTGTACTATCAGCGAGTTTGCCTACTTCTTGGGCAGCTTGGGTGCCAATTTCCTGAAGTTTTTTTCCGGCTGCCTCCGCTTGTTGTATAGCAGCTTCTGCGGCTGCTCGGGTAGCCCCGAAGGCTTGTCTGGCATGTGCTTTTATAGCATCGCTAAGGGTGGAATCTGCCAAGATAGCATCTAAAGCATCTTTGGCTTGTGTAAGGGTGTCATTAGCAGCGTCTATAGCATCACTTATAGCTTTTCTTGCATCGGCTAAGCTAATATTTCTAACAGAATCTTCTATGGCTTTTACAGCACTACTAACAACGGATGTAACAGCGTTACCAGCTGCAATCCTAGCGCTACCTATAGCGCCACCTGCAACAGCTAAGGCCCCTAATCCAGTATCTAAACCACGTCCTACGGCTCCTACACCATCTTGTAATCTATGGTGCGCACTATTTAAGCCAGATAGTAAAGTTTTATTTCTCTCAACTACTATAGCTGGATCAGCTAGTGTACTGGACTTAGAAGGAAGAAAAGATAATGGGGCAAGAGAACTTTTTTTGGTTGTTATAGGGACATAATTGCCTTCTTTTTTTTGTTGATCTGCAACACTATATGCAAGCTGTAATAATTCTAAATAATAGTCTTTTTGTTTATCTGTAAAATCTTTGTTGTCTTCATATAATATCGATGTCATTTCTAATAAATTTGGACATGGTTGGCGCACTTTTCCATCACTAAATCCATCTGTATATGTTGTTAATGCATCAGTATATTGTTGAACTTTATCTTTTATTGATTTTGGTGCTGGCATAATTCCCCCTATGTTTTATATTTAAGCAATTCTATTACTACAATGAAACATAGGTTGTATTTTTTATATTTTCCATTGTGGTTACAACGAAAAGCTATAGGTTGAAATCCCCGTATTTAGCTTGAAATACACTAAGAGCAACTATTGGTGCAGTTTCGGTACGTAATATTCTTGGTCCAATAGTTAAAGAACGAAATTGATTTTGTTCGGCTAAAGTTAATTCTGTGTTAGTAAAACCACCTTCTGGTCCAATTACTAAAGTAATTTCTTTAGTAAGATTTAAATCTAAATTATTTAAATTATGGCTATTATTAGAATTATTAATAGGCGATAAAATAAATTTATTTGGTGTATTAGCATTATTTATAAAATCATTAAAAGATAATATAGAATTAATTTTAGGAATAATATTTCGTCCACATTGGCAACAGGCATTAATAGCAATAGCTTGCCAATGTTCAATTTTTTTTGTTAGTTGATGTGCAGCAATTTTTACTATGGTTCTGTCGGTAATAATAGGAGTAATTTGATAAACACCTAGTTCTACTGATTTTTGGATAATTAAATCCATATTATCGTGTTTAGCAATCGCTTGAGCTAGATGAATTTTAAGCGGTGATTCTAAATTGTTTGATATAGCCTGTAAAATTTGTATTTCTATAAGTTTATTATTTTTTTTGTTTTTAAAATTTTTTATATTAGTTATTTTAGCAATAAATTCTATATTAGTATTAGAATTATTAAATATATTAATTATAGAGCCTATCGGTAGCTTTAATACCGAAATAATTTTATGGCTATTTGGTTCGCTTAAAGTAAAGTTATTAAGTACGGTAAAGTTTTGCTGATCAAAAAATCTAGGAGATTTAGAAGACATTATTAATTTTTTCCCAGGTAAATTCTGGTTCGTTCCTGCCAAAATGTCCATAAGCTGCGGTTTTAGTATAAATAGGTCTAGCTAAATTTAGATCAGCAATAACTTTTGCTGGTCGTAAATCAAAGTTTTGTATTACTAAAGATTTAAGTTTTTCATCAGATATTTTACCAGTACCAAAAGAATTTATATTAATCGCTACAGGCTGTGCATGTCCAATAGCATAACAAATTTGTATTTCTAGCCTGGCGGCTAATTTTTTTGCTACAAGATTTTTTGCAATATATCTAGCAATTAATGCTCCACTTCTATCGATTTTAGATGGATCTTTACCAGAAAAAGCTCCGCCACCATGATGCGCCATGCCGCCATAGGTATCAACAATGATTTTTCTACCAGTTAAACCGCAATCTGCGATTGGCCCACCAATTGTAAATTTTTTACTAGGATTAATTAAGAATTTAGTGGTTTTATGCAAAAATTTTTTTGGCAGAACAGTTAATATTATATGTTCCATTATGGCTTCTTTTAATTGTTTTTGAGTAATAGATGAGGCATGTTGAGTAGAAAACACCACGTTTTTTATAGCAATTGGTTTAAAATCTTCGTATAAAAAAGTAATTTGACATTTAGCATCTGGCATTAACCATGGTAGAGTTTTGTTTTTTCTTAAGGTGGCTTGTTTTTTCATTAAAGCATGGGCATAAAAAATAGGTGCTGGCATAAGAACTGTTGTTTCATCACAGGCAAAACCAAATATTATTCCTTGATCGCCAGCGCCTTGACCATAAGCTTTTTTTGGTTTTACGTTACGAGCAATCTCTACAGATTGATTACTTAATGCTTGTAAAATTGCACAAGTATTACCATTAAACCCGGTTATATCGTTACAATAACCAATATTATTTATGGTTTTTCGGATAGCTGGTGTTAAATTTTGTAGAGCTATATTAGAGTTAGTTTGTATTTCGCCGGCGATTAATACTAATCCGGTTTTTACTAAAGTTTCGCAGGCGACTTTTGCTTCTGGATCTTTGCTTAATATCGTGTCTAATACAGTATCAGAAATCTGATCGGCTAATTTGTCTGGGTGTCCCTCGGATACCGATTCGGAAGTAAATAAATGTCTGTTTGTCATAAAATATAATCTCGCTCTTTAAAAAGAGGGTAAGGGTATTATAAGTATAGTTACCCTCCTTTTGTAAAGAACTATCGTATGCACACATCTTTTTAGTTAACTCATTGGCTATTTAGTGTATTATCACATTAATAATTTTTATAATAATTTTTATTAGTGGAGATTTTGAGCAATGAGTAGTATGGTT
>JBEKHL010000065.1:0-6831 GCA_050012295.1 Gammaproteobacteria bacterium | reverse complement strand
AGTGTGATCTTTGTATTGCTTAAGTATATTATTATAATGCTGAGCTATCGCCAAATTTATATAATCTTTTTGTTGATGTTCTTGATTGCTAGATTCAATTACTTGGTCGAATACAGTTTTAAATTCTTGAAAACTATTTTGCACTAGTTGCTCGTGAGTTAAAAACTCTATATGTTTTTTTAAATCAGTAAAGAAATTTTCTAATTGTTGTTTTTTTAAATCCCTAACCAGCATTAATTGTTCTTTAGACTTATTAAGTAAAACATTATTAATGATAGATTTACTACAGAAGATAACAAAACCACCCAGTAATATTAATGCTAATGCCGCAGTAATAATGATGTTAGACAGCAATTTTTTATTAATTATCATATAATGGCCTATTATAATAATTTACGAGACTATACAAGTAATATGGATTATATGGTAAGAAAAATCAAATGCTCTGGGGCTTTTTAAATCATAGTTATTTCGATTAAGGTTAAATCATCTTGTTGAACAAGATCACCTCTAAATGCGGCTCTTTGCTTAATAAATTCATCAAAAATAGAAGCTTTAGTTTTTGAACTATCTTCTATGATGGTTTTCATACGATCTATGCCAAACATTTTACCGTTAGCATCTAGAGTTTCTGGGAAACCGTCGGAGTATATAAATACTTTATCGCCTTTATTAAAATCGATAACGGTTAATCTAGAGTTAAATTTTTCTGGTTTTAGGGCTCCTAATGGCATGTTAGTAGAGGCAAAAATTTTTTTTAATTGACCATCAGCAGAGACACAAAATACATCTGGTGACCAACCATTCCAGACTGCTAATTTACCGTTAATAATATCTACTTCTATAACGGAAGCTGCACAAAAAATATTGGAAGGTAAAATATTGTGTAATTTGGTATTTAGATCTATTAAAATTTCTTCTAAAGTAAAACCTTTAACAGTGAGTTTTAAAAATAATTCTGCAGTAGGAATAATGCCTAGAGCGGCGGATAACCCATGTCCGGTAAAGTCTCCCATAATAATATAATAATTTTCTGATGGGCTACGTGCTACTAGAGATAGATCTCCATTAAATATACTTTTAGAAGATACGTAAGTTTTTATAAAATCTTGTTGTTTTATGGTGCCATATTGAATAATGTTATCATAAATATTTTTAGCAACTATTTGTTCATCTAATAATTCTTGGTTCATTTGCTCTACCATTTTTTTTTGAGCGATAACAGTTTGTTTCATGGAATAAATTCTTTCCATGGCTGTTAACTTAGAAATAAGTACGGTTTGAGAAAATGGTTTAAATAAATAATCATCGCCACCTGCTTCTATACCTGCAGATAAACTTTGGTCATCTGAATGGGAGCTTAAAAATACAATGGGGATCCAATTTTCTACTGCTTTATTGGCTTGATTGTCGTTTTGTTCGGTGCCAGCAGTTTTTTCTAGTTCCCGTATTTTTTTTGCGGTGTCGTAACCGGACATTCCTGGCATTTCAACATCTAATAAAATTAAATCCGGTTTATTGTTTATAAAATATTCTACTGCAGCATTACCATTTTCTGCTTGTTCTACCACATGTCCCGAGGCACTAAGGATTTCTTTTAAAATATTACGAATTGTTATAGAGTCATCTACTATTAAGATTTTCATAATTTTTTATATAATATTGATAATTTTATATATTAAATAACGTCATTATTATTAAATTCTTTAGAGAATCTTTGGATGTATCAAGTACACATGAATAATTCTTAGTCACAAAAAACTTATGATTATATTTGTTGCATAGCAAATAAGAGTTTTGTTATTATACTATAAAATCAATTTACAATGGAGTGTATAAAATGCAATTACCTATTTGGTTTAAGCAAAGAGCAACTTGGAAAAATTTTAGTAGATGTATCATGCCATTAATTTTTGCAGTAACCAATTTTTGTATAACTAATAACAGCACTCCTGTTGGTGCGAGTGTGTTTATAACAGTTACTGGTAGTCTAGGGAATCTTGTTGGTGATTTTATTAATACCGGTATAGATATTAAAGGGCTTTTCGATAAAAAACTTATAGCATTAGGTACCTATGCAGTGTGTATTAGTAGTTACTTAGGGTTAGCAGTTATGCGGGGATATGGTTCGTATAATTTTAGCAATCTAATGTTAGAAGGGATTTTAGGTGCATCTAGTGTTCTGGTACCGTGGGTAATTAACAATGCATCTAATCAAATTTTTAATTTATCTAAAGGTTTATTAGAAAATGATCAAGAAGTACTAAATCGTAAAACTAACTTACATAGTGCAAATACAGATTTATCAGAAAAATTAAAATTGAATTTGGCAAAAAAAGTAAATATTGAAACAAATCCAGAATCGGCTGCTGTTGTATCACCGCCACTAACACCAAGGTATAGTAATAATTTATTAAAAACCCCTAGGGCTTCTAGTGAAGGTATAACTTTAGAACAGCAAGCTTTAGACCAGCAGTCAGATGATGAAGAACCAGTTAACAGACCTAACCGTGCTCTATTCTCTGCTAAAGCAAAATTAAGTTAAAGTTAAATTAAACTTAATCAAAAATATTGCTTATATTGCTCCATGGTACAGCATATATGTTAGAAGAAATTTTCATTGGATGCGGGGTTTGGCAGATTATAAATCCTTTTGGTGCTTTAGGAGAGTATTCATCCAGAAACATTTTTAAGTATTTAATATCAGATTTTTTGGGAAGATCTGTCCATTTTACTTCTATAGGTATATAAGAATTATTTACTTCGATTACCCAATCTACTTCCGGACCAGCAGGATCTCTCCAATATTTTAAAAAAATACGTTGGTTATTTAATCTAACAGTACGAATTAATTCTAGTCCTACGTATTGTTCGAATAAATGTCCCATTTGTTCTTTAGCACGCAGATCTCCTTCGCGTGCTGCAACACGTCTTACTCCAAGATCGTAAAAAATATATTTTTGAGTTTTAGATAATTTTCGTCGAGTTTTACTAATTGTTATAGGTTCGATTCGTTCTACAATTAAGCAATCTTCTAAAATTTGATAATAGCTGGCTATAGTTGAGTGAGAGATCCCGATTTCTTGTGAGAGTTTACTAAAATTAACAATTTTCCCAGATTCTGATGCTGCCAGTTCTAAAAATCTAGCAAAATGGCCTAAATTACGTACAATTGCTTCGGCCCTAATTTCTTCTTCCAAATAAATAGTTGTGTAAGCATCTAGCAAACGTTCTCGATCGTTAGTATTTTCTAAAAGTACAATTTCTGGAAGAGAGCCATAAATTAACAAATTATTTAATGTTAAAGGTAGTGATTTTTGTTCATTTTGTGTTAACGGATCTAAACGTAAAGGAATTACTCTGCCGGGTAATAAATTAGTATTTCCTTTTCTTTTTAATTGTCGCGCGCTAGATCCGGTTAATAAAAATTGAGCAATTTTACGATCGATAAGATCTTGTACTGCATCCATTAAAATTGGAAGCTTTTGTATTTCATCTATAACTATAATTGGGCGATTATTTTTTTCGGCAATTTCTTCTATTTCTGCAGTTAAAGCAAAAGGTTCTTTTTCGTATCGCAAACGATCTCGTGGGTTTGCTAAAGAAATTCGTTTAGTAGCAAGAATTTGATTAATTAGTGTTGTTTTACCAGTTTGTCTTGGCCCAAGTAATAAAATGCTTTTGCCAGATGTTAAAATCTCAGCAATGTTTTTTTCTAGTAATCTAGGTAAATAGTGCATACCAAGACAGTATAATAGAAATTTTAATAGTTAACAATCAGATTTCCTGGAAATTTGATTGTTAACTGTAAAAATTTAAAACATATATAAGCCATTATATTTTCTTAGTGATTAAGTTTAAGAAAAGATAGCTATTAATCAACGATAAGTGGATCAGTTTTGGTGGGTGTTGAAGCTGGATAACCATTTAATGCCTATATACCGTTAAATTTACTTGTAATTACCACAAATTTTATATAAACCATTCAAACATTTTCTATTCTAAATAATCTATCCTTACTTACATGGGAATAATAAATTTTATAAAAAATCGCGTATATGCGTACACTTTAAACATCTCTAAAGTAACTATAGAGATGTTTAATAATGATGATTTGGTATTTAATTTAAACTGGAAATGTTTAGAAAAATTAGCAGGGTTAGCTGTTAATGCCATGCAATTAAATAAAGTAGCTCATGCTAAAAATATTAATTATAAAGTTGTTACGGCGGTTTTATCTAATAGTAAAGTTAAATTACAAGACTTAGATTCTCAAAGTTTTTTAAATTTAGCTAAATTCTCAAAAAACAACAAAGAATTAAGTAAAATAATAGGAATGGTTAATGCTAGCCTCATCGGATTATAATTACTTTATAAATGCTTTTTTTGATAGACCAGATTTTGCGGAAAATCCAGGTTTTATTATTGATGAAAACTTTAACCCAGATCAGTGGACGACCCTTGATGTACCAAATAAACAAGCACTGAGCGCACAACAGCAACAGCTTTTAGATGCAGCTAATTTAATTAAATTTGCTAGGGTTAATTTAAATGCTGAGCAATTAAACAGATTTGCAGCATTTCCAAAAGCAAAAAATAAAGCATTTTATGATGCGGTATTATCAAATAAATACTTAGTATCGTTTGATGATCTTAATAAAGATTTATTAGTTCAATTGGCAGAAAATGCCAATAAAGATGATCAATTAAAAAAAATATTAAATTCTAATAACGTTAGCGCTGCAGCTATAGATAGGATTCTTAAAAAAGATAAAATAAGTCCTGCAATTATTGGAAAAATTTCTGAGATTTTTGAAGATGAAAGCAAAAAACAAGATATAAGTGATAAGTTATCTGAAGATAGTTTAATTAAATTAGTAAAGTTTGCTAAAACTAAATTTACTTCTGATGAATTAAATAAATTTGCAAAGTTTTCTAAAGCTAAAAACGACAAAGCATTTTATGGCGCAATATTATCAAATCCACGTTTAACCTCGTTTGACGATTTTGATGAAGATTTATTAGCTAATTTAGCGAAAAACACTAATAAAAACGATCAATTAGAAAAAATACTAGATTCTAATAAGATTGGAGCTAAACCTATAGATGAGATTCTACAAAAAAGTAAAATAGGCTCTAGTATTGTTTTAAAAATTTTTGAAAAAATTGAAGAAAATAGTAATAGAATAGCTAATGATTTGTCTGAAAAAAGTTTAATTAGATTAGCGGGCGAATCTAAAACAAAAGAACAGTTTGCAACAATATTAGCACTATCTAAAACACAAGATTCTACAAATAAGAAAAATAGAAAAATTGCTGAAGCAATTTTAGCTAACAAAAATTTTAACGTTGAAGCTGATGATGTAACTGTAGACAGTAAATTAATACTTATCCCATATATATCAAACTCCAAACAACTAACTAGAATAGCTAACAAACTTGATGATAGTTCTGGAGATTCTGTTAAACTTGCTGAGGCGATTATTGAAAATGATAGGTTGTTAAAAGCTAATCCTAATATAGCCAAGATAATTTTAGCAAAAGGAAACATAGTTAAAGATTTACCAGAAAAATCTTTACAAAAATTAGTTAAATTTGCTACAACACAACAAGAATTTAAAAACATTTTGGGTGCTGGTGCAATTAATCCAAAAATTGTTGATCAAGTAATTACTCAAGCTAATTTACAAAAACTTAAAGGTATTAGGGGGTTTTTTAGAAGGGTTGCTTCGATATTTAGAAAAAAGACTCCAAATCCAGATGTTGAAAATATTGTTGCAGACGTTTTTAGTTTAAATGAGCCAGATAAAACAACAGGAAAGAAAAAGGTTTCTCTCGGTGATTTATCTTTACAGAGTTTAAAACATTTACAAAAATGTATGACAAATTCTGATCGAAATGTTTCTTATGATGATAATTTGAAAGTGGTGTCACAAGAAATTAATAGTTGGTTATTAAAAGCACCGCCAGAAAAAAAGGCTGCTTCTAGTACTGCTCCAGGTCCGGCATTGGTTAGTGTGGATGAGGTGGTATCACCATCGCCGACCATACCAGTAGCAAAACCAGCGGCAAAGGTACTGCCAATAACAGCAGTTCCACCACCTAAAGCAACTACTGCTGGAACGTTCAAGGTGATAGGTAAATCTAATGTAGAGCTTACACCATTGGTTAAATCTTTAGAAACATGGTGGAATGCTGTTATTACAGAAGACGCTACCGTCAATGCTATTGGTAAAACACCAGAAGAAAGACATGCAATAATGAAAGTTGAATCGAATGGATCATTAACTTTTCATGGCACGGACGCACACAAACAAGCGGAAGCATTTGTAGCAGCTTTAAAGCACATGTCTGAAGATGTGGATGTTAAGAAGCCATTAGAATTGCAGGCTACAGGTTTTGATAAGCAAGTTGTAGAGATAATTTTGAATAAATTGGAAACATCAGGAATAAAAGGCGTGAAACTTGAGTTTCCGGACCTTAAGGCAGAAGAAGATAAGGCATTAATAGCCAAAAGTACAGCAATTAATGATAATATGATGGGGGTGAAGAAGCCAACGCCAACAGCGGATCCACCATCACCACCTCCGCCTACTATTCCAACTGCTGATGATTTAGTTGCTAGTTTTAAAACGGATAACCACGAGGCTAGTGGGGGTGCTATTAGTTATAAGGGTACTGGGGAGAGTCTTTTAAGCGAGATAAGTGGCGCTACCGTTAAGGAAGCATTAGATGCAGCTGAAGCTAAGGCAAAAGATGCGATTACCAAGTTTGTATCGGAAAAAGATTCAAGTGGTAGTATAGGTTTAGAGGGTAAATTAAACGCATTGG
>JBEKHL010000064.1:0-7222 GCA_050012295.1 Gammaproteobacteria bacterium | reverse complement strand
TTCATATAATAATATAATATATTTTGAATAATTGGAATTATATTTAAATAATGTATACAATACTGTGATGTAATAAATAATAATATTATTAATTAACAGCCAATAAAAATTATTAACACAAAATATGTTTGAAAAGTTACTTGCCAAAGCTAAAATAGCTAGGAAAAATGCATACTCCCCGTTTTCACGGTTTCAGGTTGGAGCATCTATTTTAACATCTAATAATAACTATTATGTTGGTAGTAGTATAGAGAATCCATCGTTTTCGCAAACGCTTTGTGCCGAGGCATCTGCGATTGCTGCTATGGTTACAGCTGGAGAACGAAAAATAAAAACAATTTTAGTTGTTGGTGGAGATGATAATTTATGTTTTCCGTGTGGGGGCTGTAGACAAAAAATAAAAGAATTTTCTTATGATGAAACTAAAATATACGTAGTTAATGGACTAGATCAGTATAAAATATTTTCTATAGATGAATTATTGCCAAATGCCTTCACATTCTCACCTAAAAATTAATAATACCTTTTTCACTCCATGGATAATTTGTTTTATTGGTGGATTGGTTTTCTTTTTTGAGTATTTTCAAATTAATATGTTTAATGTCTTAGATAAATATTTATTACAAGAATTTAATATGAATGCTTCTACATTAGGCTTATTATCATCAGTTTATTTTTACGGTACCATTCTTTTATTATTTCCTGCTGGCATAATTATAGATTGTTTTTCTATTCGCAAAGTAATTGTTGTATCTATGATTGTTGCGATTATAGGAACAATCATGTTTAGCCTGGGAACTTCAAAAGAATATTTAATAATAAGCAGATTAATTGTTGGGTTAGGCATAGGACCGTTTGCCTTAATTAGTGCTATTAAATTAATTTCACGTTGGATGATAAAAAAAGAAATATTTTTGGCAATAAGTACAGTAATATCAATGGGTATGCTAGCTGGTATCTTATCTCAGGCACCTTTTGCATTTTTAATAAACAAAATTGGTTGGAGACAGGGAGTTTTATTAGATGCAGGGATAGGTTTATTAATTTTGATATTAACAATATTCTTTGTGAAAGATGAGCCGTTAAAAAACAAATTAACACGTAAAAACAATATAAAAACATCAAATTATAAATTATTTTTTATAATTAAAAACGTTATAAAACGGAAAACAAATTGGTACATTGGAATATTCACCAGTTTTTTAAACATGCCGCTATTTCTTCTTGGTTCAATGGTTGGCGGATTATATTTAGAACACATTTATCATTATAATATAATAGAAGGTTCAACTATAACAGCAATGCTGTATTGGGGGATGTTAATAGGGTGCCCTATCTTTGGTTATATTGCTGGAATATCAAAACATAAACTGAAAATAATGTTGTCAGGAGCATTTGTTTATCTAGTAGCCATTTCTTTGTTAATAGGGTTAAATGCATTTTCCAAAATGCAATTATATTTAATATTTTTCTTTATAGGCTTTGGGGTTAGTGCACAAAACATTTCTTTTTCATTAATAGAAAACTTTAATTCTAAAGATGAGGTAGGGATAGCAGAAGCCCTACATTCAATATTTATTATGTTTGGCGGGGCAATATTTCAGCCTCTATTAGGGCTAATATTAGATTTAAATTGGGAGGGTAAAATTGAAAGCGGGATCCGCATGTTTTCTAGCGCAGCTTATAATAAAGCCTTTCTTTTAATGCCAATAACTATCATTTTAGCAACGTTACTACTTGCTACCACGACGAGATTAAAAGAAATTAATCAATTTTAATTTGGATTAAAACCCCAGCCATCTTAAGTTTATTGTTTTTAAAAATTTTGATGTTAATTTACAAAAGATCGACACACCACAAATTACAACTATTGTGCCAATAGGCATTTTAAGAGGATATTATAATTGTTTTTCTTTGTTAACATTTAAGTGTCTTAAAAATTAATAATTAAAAAATAATGAACGACATTAGTCAGGATGAGAGATTGTAAAAAAACTACTTAAGGTAATTTTATTTTTACAAGAGGTTAAAGGAGTAATAGTTGTGCCACAGAGCAATCAAACACTATCAAATCAAATATTTAAGCAAATGCTACAGTCAGACTATCAAGCGGTGTTAATGGAAACACAACAATTACAAGATAAGCGAAATGAAGAATTAACCGCAATAAAACAAAAGGCTCAATTAGGCTGTGAATTTACAGTGGAAGAATTACAAAAACTGCAAAACAAACGACACGATGAATTAACAACAATAAAACAAAAAATTCAAATGGAATGTGAAGTCGCAGTAAAAGATCTGCAAAAATTGCAGCATGCACAAAACGATGAATTGATAGCAATAAAATTAAAGGTTCACTTAGAATGCGAGGCTGTAATAAAAGATCTGCGAAAATTACTAAATAAACAAGATGAATTGTTAAACAAACAAGAGGATTTATTGATAAAAACACTGGCAATAAAAAGCGTAACAGATGATGTTTTAGCAAAAAAGCAACAATCAGCCAAACAACAACAAGATAATTTAATGATAACTGCGTTGCAAATAAAAAGCAGACAAAATAAAGATTTAACTTTAAAACAACATGCCGAAGAACAACAACTAGAAAATGAGGTGTTAGAAATATTAGAAATAAAAAACAGGCAAAATAATTATCTAGCAGATGAACAACAATCGGCAAAACAAAGACAAGAAAAAGCGCTGTTAGATGTGTTAAAAATAAAAAATGAGCAATATGTCAAATTAATTCAAATAAAGCAAGAAGATAAAACCTCAGTTGAGGATACGCAAAGTAAACTAGATGAAGAATTAACAGTTATCCAACGACAATCAAATCAGGTTCATGAAGCTACGATCATAAAAATGCAACAAATGCAGAATGACACATATAATCAGTTAGACAGTATAAGGTGGAAAGCAAAAAAACACCATAAAGCAACCATTATAGAAATGCAACAAATAGAAAATGAATTAGATGAAGAATTAAGATCTATAAAATTACAAGCAAAACGTAGCCATAAAGACGTAATAATAGAAATACAACAAATACAAAATCAGCTATACGAAGAATTAGGAAGCATAAAACAGCAAGCAAGTAATGATTGTAAAATAGTAACACTCCGAATACAGCAAGCAAAAAACGATCAAGCTGAAAATTCTTGTTTACAACAACAAATTTGGGAAAATGCCGCAGATCATGGGATCCCATTTGAGATCCCCGATAATGCTGATGTTAGATTATGCGCCACAAAAACTCAGCAAACTATGGAACCATTGTTGTCACACTATTTAATGGTACAAGGGAGGCGAGATAAAGAAGAAATATCGCCACCACAATCGACAACACCAGTTCTGACTGCTAGACCTTTGGCTTAATATCGAAATCAGCATGTTTTTATTATCACAACCTTTAAAAGGAGTTATTATTATGAACCCACTTACATCAGAAGCACAAAATCAACGCATTAAACTATGTTTTGCTATTTTATTAACCTTTTTATTGTTTTCGTTTTTTACCAATCCAACTTGGGCAATAACGGTTACAGAATTAATGGAACCAATTAAACAGTTAAAAACAGAAATATTTGGTGGTTGGATGATGGTAGTAAAAATTTGTGCAGCAACCGCCGGGATCGTTATGTCGGCTTTTAGAGGTAGTTTAACACCATTTGGTATTGGCGCCGGTCTTTCTGCCGGAATTCATTTGTACGATAAATATTTAGGTGATGGTGCCGCTGGGGCTTTAATTTAAGGATTATTCATGTCCATGCAACGACACGTTATTTTAAATTATGTAGATTCGCCGTTAAAAATCTTGTTTTGGACAATGCCGGAGCTATTAATGTTGGTGGTGCCATGCTTTATAGGGTTAATTATTGATCAAGTAACTTTATGTTTAATAATTAGCATTTTTAACTTTTGGGCAAGTAAAAAGTATCAACAGTATTTCGGCAAAGGACAATTTCAAGCAGTAACATATTGGTTTTTGCCAAGAAATCGACGGTTTAAAACCTTGTTACCTTCTTTTGTTCGTGAATATATAGGGTAAGCATAATGAAATTTACCATCCATCAAAAAAGATTAACTTATCTTAATGTTCAGAGAAACTTTTTAGTAGCACTGTCAGCAATATTATTAACTATTGTAGTATTACAAACCCTACTATTGTTTTTTAAAAAAGAACGAACGATTATTAGTCCGCCGGAATTAAAACAAAGTTATTGGGTAGAAGGTGATCGGTTTTCTAATAGTTATTTAGAAGAAATGGCATTATTTTTTACTCATTTGTTATTAGATGTTACCGAAGCTAATGTATTGCCGCAAGGAGAGATCTTGTTACGTTATGTTACGCCTGAAGCCTATGGTGATTTTAAAAGTAAATTATTAAATGATGAAAAACGCTTAAAAAAACAACAATTAAGCCTACAGTTTACCCCGCAGTCTGTCGAATTTGTTAGGCCGTTAATCATTGATGTTAGTGGGTTCTTAGCCAATTATATTGGCGCTAAAAAAATATCACAATTTCAAGAGACGTATAGGATTAGTTTTTCTCAAAAAAAAGGACGGTTATTTTTAGAATCGTTTCAAGTGATCAAATCAGATCAAAGGAGTTATGATGAGTTATCTTCTTAAAGTTAGTAAAAAATTATTTCCGGTGGTGTTATTAATAGCATCAAGCGTTGCCTTTGGTGAAAAACTAGAAGTAGCCGCTACATCAATTACAATCCCAGATCCTATCCAGGAACCGAAACGCCAACATAGCAATAGCCATGTTTTAACCATAACCGAAAACAAACGTTTAGAGGCGAGTATTGCACTGGACGCCATGAATAGATTAGCTGTGGTTAATGATCGAATTGTAAATATTTTTGGCGACGAAGGAACTTTTGTGGTGCAAACCGATGAACATACCGGGCAGGTGTTTATTAAACCAACCGCAGAAAATGGTGATAAGCCATTATCTATTACCTTAATTACAGAAAATGGAGTAACCCAAGATTTAACATTAAATCCTACTAAATTAACAGCCACGACGTTAATACTAAAGCCATCTCAAGCTAAATATAATTCACCGGCAGAAGGGTTGTTACCTGGTTTCGCTGCGCGCAACCAAACATTACAAGATCAATGGATCCAAGTAATGAAACAAGCAGTATTAGGAGAATTAGCAGTGGTTGAAACCAGGATGTTACCTAAAGCCAGAAAAGTTACCGGCTTTAATCTTGGTTATGAAAAGAGTTATCAAGCAGGATCATTGTTCGTTCAAGTTTGGACTATCAAAAACAGTTCAAAAGTACCACAAGAGTTACAAGAACAGAGTTTTTTTAAGGATGGAGATCTGGCGTTAAGTTTAGCAAAACGTTTATTACAACCAAATGAAAAAACTTTTGTTTATGTGTTGAGGGATGTTTAAGATCATGTTAGACAAAATCAAACAACGGCAACATGTATTATTGTTGGGCATAATTGGGGTGCTTAGTGTGGCATTTTGCATTGTATTAAGTATGTTATTTGGCGACAAAAAAGATCTTAAGATCCAAAAACAATTGCCTAAAAAACATTTAACGACTGGCGTCAGTCGGGTTAATCCGCAAGAAATGTGGGTACATGATTTTACTGCTAAAGCTGAAATTACCCAAAAACGTTTAGAAGCCATGGAACAAACCTTAGAAAAACTGCTTAAATTAAATACTCCACCAGCAATTACGCCTTATACTAATAAAGCTCCAGTAACTACTGCTGAAAATTTAAAAAATGATTTGGCCAATATTTACCAAATTACATCAAACACGCAAAATATTAATGATTTACCGATGCAACCAACTAGTTCATTTGCAGGATCTACTAATGTTGCCGTTAAAAAACATATGTTTAGATCTGCAGATCTAAAAAAAATTAGTCTTAATCTTAATCGAGGAAGAAATAGTAAACCGTTAAAAACCACGGATAATATTGTGCCGGCTGGTGCTTTTGCTGAAGCTATTTTATTAGGTGGGGTTGATGCCAGTACTTCTATTCAAGCGTCCAGCGATCCACGGCCGATTTTACTACGACTAACCCACCCTGGTACATTGCCTAGACGTTTTACTTCTGATCTAGAAGGGTGTCATGCGTTAGCTGCCTCTTATGGCGATATTTCCAGTGAACGAGTGTTTATGCGATTAGAAAAACTTAGTTGTGTGGAACGTAAAACTGGCGAAGTAATAGAGATGAACATTCAAGGTTATGTGGCTGGTGAAGATGGGCGAGCCGGTATTAGAGGCGTCATGGTAGATCGAGCAGGTGTTAGCATGCGAAATGCTATGGTTGGAGGATTTTTTAGTAGCATTGGTAAATTTTTAGGGCAAGCCAGATCACCATTAATTTTTTCACCAGCAACTGGGTTAGCGGAAAATAATCCATTATCTGCTAGTGATATTTTAAAACAAAGTGCCGGTAATGGTATGGGAGGTGCATTGGATAAATATGCTGACTTTTATATTAAAAGAGCAGAGCAGATGCAACCGGTGATTCAAGTGGCAGCCGGACGTAAGGTTGATATTGTATTTACTCAAGGAGTAGATTTTGCAGATGGCGCGATGCGGCAGATCTTAAGTAAAACTAACGATCAGAAACGTTATCAACAAGTACAAAATTCAGAAGAAACTAAACCAGCGCAAGCATGGTTACCACAACAAGGGGGTCAAGAATGAGAGGACTAAATTTTATTAAAAATATATTGCCGTTATCTGTTGTTGCGTTATTAAGCGCTTGCTCAATTACCAAAGAAACTTTTGATTGCTCTTATGGTAAAGGAGTGGGGTGTCGTTCTATTACCGAAGTTAATACTATGGTTAATAATGGTAATTTAGTCGGGGCAAATTCTACTAAAACTAGTAAATTGGCGGTAACACCTGCTGCTTCAATTAAATCAGAGGTTATTAGTTCGGACAAAATGGTTGTTAACAGAGTTACCGAACAACATTTAAGGATTTGGATAGCACCACATCAAGATGAACATGGTCATTTTCATGAAGGAGCAGTTGTTCATACAGTTTTAAGATCAGGATTTTGGAAAATTACTTAAGGAAATAATATGTTAGCAACTATTGGCGAAAAAATTTCTAAATTGTTTGGTGAAAAAGATTTTGGCTCTAAGCAGCCATCAAAGTTCGATGAAGTATTTGATAAATTAAGCGATTTTCATAGAATTGCCGATTTTTTTCCTTATGAACATTATGAT
>JBEKHL010000063.1:0-8109 GCA_050012295.1 Gammaproteobacteria bacterium | reverse complement strand
GATCCATAAGTGTATTTATATCTTTAACATAATCTGTTTTTTCTGGGGTATTAGTTTTTTTTAAACCGTCAGTAATTGACTTGTTTGTGAGAACCTCAGAATTTTGATGCTCAAATGTAGCAGCATAATCTAACGATACACCTTCAAGCCTTGTAGCTAAACTCTTTAAATGTACATAAAAGAAAAACGAATATTTTTCTTCCTCTTCTTTTTTCTTTTTTTCCTCATCTTCCGTACTGTTTGGATTAGGGGTTAATTGTTTTCTTAAACTATTAAGCATTTCCAAAAACTGTTCCCAGAGAGTTTTTTGGGGTTCTTTTTTAGTTTCTGGAGTATCTTCTTTAGGGTTTTCTAGAGTTTCAGTAGCTGATGGGTTACTAGCAGAATTACTAGGCGGAGCAGCAGCCACAGTAGATGATGGATTTTGGCTCGTACTAGCAGGAACTGTTGCACTTGTTTTTGATGTACCACTATCACTTTTAGGTGAAGAAGCGGAAGAAGCAGATGGTGTGTTTGCTGGCATAAGCATCCTATTTTTTTACAATTTATAATTCTTAATATAAGTATAGACAGGATCGCTTTGCTGATGGTTCACTGTTTTTAATTGATATTACACTTTGTTGCTTTTTATTGTCTTATGACATAAAATACAATTAAATATATACAAACACAATAAAACAAACAGTTTATAGGTGTATTATGAAACAAGCTATCAATCTATCCAAAGAGCTTATTGAAGAAGCTAAAATTGCTGCTAAACAGTATCACCGCAGCATCCCAAAACAAATTGAACATTGGTCGCAAATAGGCAAAAAAAACGAAGCTGAGCATCATGGATAACTATAGAAGAATTGGAGAAGAATCTTGATATTTGAAGTTAAATTTACTCTTAAAGCTGAAAAACAATTAAAAAAATTAACAAAACCAGAGCAAAAACAGATTATAGATTTTATTAAAAATCATATTAAAAAATTAGATGATCCCAAGAAATTGGGTAAAGCTTTAACTGGTAATTTAAAAAAATTTTGGAGATATAGAACTGGAGACTACAGAATTATTTGTGAAATAATAGAAAGTTCTATGCTTTTAGTTTTGGTTATTGCTGTTGGTAACAGAAAACTTATTTATAAAAAATTAAGAACTATTGATAATAATACTGAAAAAGAGGCGAGCAAAATTATTGATGGAGATTTAGCGTGAAATTTAATCACAACTACTACATATTCCACGTATACACAAAGAATGCTCTAAAATTTTAAAATTATGCTGTTTGGCAGTCTCTTTTAATTTATTTTCAATAATTTCATCAAAAAATTCTATAATTTTACCGCATTTTCTACAAACTAAATGATTATGGCTATCCGCTACTAACTCAAAAACCGAGCGTCTTTCTTCTTCAAAATTATGCCTTATTACAATTTTAGCGGTTTCAAATTGAGCTAACACCCTATATATGGTAGCTAACCCAATATCTTCGCCGTTGGCTTTTAACAAACTATACAAATCTTCTGCACTTAAATGTTTATTATTAGCATTTTCTAACGCTTCTAAAATTTTACGCCGCGGAACGGTAATTTTAAAACCACTATCTTTTAAATAATGCTTCATACTCACTAATATTTTATATATAATTTATATTTTATTTAGGAAAAATTATTATTTATGTTATCTAACAATAAATTACAAGTCCAGGCTCGCTATATATTTTCTATAATAGTTATTATTATAAGTTTCTTAAGCCAAGTTGGATGTAGCATATATAAATTATCCATAAAACAAGGTAATGAACTTGATCCAAATAAACTAGATCAATTAAGGCCTAGGCAATCTAAACAAGAAGTACAAAAAATTTTAGGTACTGCGACTTTAGATCCAATTAACCCTAATCGTTTAGATTATTTTTATAGTTTAAGACCAAATGGAGATAAAATAACTAAACAACAACATTTAATTTTATTTTTTGATAAACAAGGTAATTTAAACCACTATATCAGTGATGATAAAGATCTAGTTATAAGATTTTTACCTAAAGCTAAAAAAACTAATTGATATAATCGTTGTAAGTTAAGTTTTAGGTGTTTTAAAAAATAATGAAAAAAAAAAACAATAAACAACCCTACAGTCAAACAATAGCAACTAATAAAAAAGCCTCCCATGACTATATTTTTGAAAAACAATTAGACGCCGGTATAGTTCTGGAAGGCTGGGAAATTAAAAGCGCTAGAGCTGGAAAGGTACAATTATCAGATAGTTATGTAATTATAAAACATAATGAAGCCTGGTTACTTGGAGCTTTAATAAGCCCATTAATTTCTACGTGTACCCATAAAACCATTAATCCCAGCAAAACTCGTAAACTTTTACTACACCGCAAAGAAATTAATAATCTACTTGGGCTTACCAAACAAAAAGGATATACACTTATTCCAACCTCAATGTATTGGAGTAAAAACAAAATAAAATTACACATTGCCCTAGCTAAAGGTAAAAAATTATACGATAAAAGAGCTAGCGATAAAGAAAAGACTTGGAAAATAGAAAAGCAACGAATATTAAAAAAACATTATTAAAAAAGATCTATCCAAACTTAAAAAATATATTTATAATAACAAATGGGGGCGTATTTGGCTTCGACGTTGGTTGCAAAATCTAACGTGCGTGTCGAGCAGGCAACGTAACTCGTAAAAATTTCGTGGCAGGCATATAGATGCCGAACAAAATCAATACGCATTAGCAGCTTAGTCTCCTAATGCCCTCTACTGAGAGAGTTGCTTGTGCTCTTTCTACTAGGGGTCGCAATCACAAGATCGCTTACCAATCGCCCGGTTTTGGTAGGCTAAATTTCACGGGACAGCTATTAACTTCCCTGCCTTTTGGGTAAGTTAATAGTTAAAACAATAAACAGGCTACACACGTAGATTCTTTAGAAAATAGCGCTGGCGGACGCGGGTTCAACTCCCGCCGCCTCCATTAAATTAGAGTTTCAGAACATCCACATTGGTCTAGCAGTAATCATTACCTTTATTTGATATTCTTTGTCCACAATGTACCCCATAAATCCAATAAGCCAACTTTTAAGAGGGGTATATTCCTCAACGCTCAGCAAAAGTGATCCACTTATGCTAATAAAAACTGATCCACTTAATGCACAGGGGGGTAGTTCGTACAATTTAAATTTAGTAAATACCTCCAATTCTTCTTGCGTTGGACCATAATCCAAACAAGTTAAGTTTGCTGATGGTTTTTTATAACAATCAAACTGTCGATATACTGCTTGTAATGCAGTTTGTAAATCAATAATTTCTTTATTTTTTGTATTTGCATGCATATAAATAATTACTTATTCCGCTTTAATTAATTTATAAAATATATTATTTGCTTTTATTGTAGCTGCCATAATGGCTTCAGACAGTATACTATAATGTTCTATCTTGTTTTCTAAAGTGGAAGCAATAAAAGAATCTAAAACATAATTCCTAGGAATTACATCACCTTCTTGAGCTGTTGCTTTTAACTGAATTAAATTGTTAATTTCTTTAGCAACCATTTCATCTTGTAACACGCCCAAACATAAACTATATAAATCCATAGGTGGAGTTTTATGGTAACGCAGCATCCATAATATAGCAATCACTGGTCGCAAAGCATAACAATATAGTTTTAATTTAACTGCATTAGTGTCTTGTTGTATTTGTTCCCAAGAACTTCTAGCTAAGCGATCATAATGATAAAAAAACGCTGGCAAATGTGCGTTTTCTTGAGCAAAATATCTTAAAGAGATTGCATAATCATTTTGTATATAATTTATTGGTGAGACTAACCATTCAACTAAAACTGGGTTAGATTTTATAGCCAGTCTTAATGCTTTTCGTACATCCCATCCTTGTAAATCAAACTTGGCCTCAAGAGTTTGATCAAACAATATATCTGTTACCAAATGATCTGTAGGCTCATCTATAGAAAGATAGTCTTTAATAGAACGCATATAAATAAATCTTATGTCATAATCACTATCAACAGAAGGAAATCCCCAAGCTCTGCTACCTGATTCTATAGCAAGAATAATTTTTATTTTATTTTCTTTCTCAAAATCTATTAGTTTCTTTAATATGTAGTCTTTAGGTTTGCTTTGAATTTCAGGTTTTATGTGCATTTATAGCCTCATAATTAAAGATCTGTTGTTTATATATCTGTTCAATAAATTGTTCGATTATTGTCTGATCAAAAGATGTCGGTAATTTAGAATGTAGTGTTGCGTGATCTACTTCAATCAATATTTGTTCTATTTCTTCACTTATTTGCTGGAAAGGTAATACACCTGATTTTATATTATTTAGGTGTTTAGCTTCTGGGCGAGGAAATGTTAAATTTTGAGTTGTTAAAAATTCTATAGCTTCTCTACCGACACGTATTGCATGTGATAAGGCTTTCCAATCTACTCCTTGATTATTTTCAGCAGCTAAAGCTCGTTGCCCATATTGCTCTACAAGTTTTTGTGCTACAAGGCGTGCAGACTTAATAGAAGCATTAAATAACATTCTTTTACCACATATTTCAAAATATTTTTCATTTACACCATTAGAATTAATATATTCGCCTAAAGTAAGAAATTCATTTTGCATAACTAATTTGTCTAAACCATTTGCGGCGACTGCTAATTTAACTGTGGAACCATATTGATCTTCAGCTTTAATCAGATATTCCAAGGCTATTCTCGCTGCGGTAATTCGCAAACCTTTTATACCATATTTGTTTGCTTGTTGTTTGCAATAACGTACAAAAGAAGCAGTTTTTTTGTTAAATAATTTATAGGATACAGACTTTATTTCTTGCCATAGTAGTTGTGGTTCAGAAATTAATGCTTGTTTCGGAGCAAATAACATTTCTAACGCTACACTTTGTCCTTCTGCAATTAGAGATAAAAACCTTGCCACACTAAAAAATTCGTAGTCTATATCTTTGGGATTGTTTTTTTCTCCATGCGATTTATGTCGTGATACAGAAATAACTGGTTTAACTTTTTGTAATAAGATTTCTTGTGCATGTGGGATATATATTCCTTTAATATCTAGATCAGAATTTTTGGTTGCAGTACCATATAAGTGCGAACCACAGCTCATTTGTACTATTAAGTTCATTGCATTCAAGCAATCTAATTGCGGTATTACCATTTTAATTAACCATGTGTTAAGCTAAAATAAAAATTTATTTAACTTAACAAAAAATTATAGCTCAAGATAAACTTGACTACCTTTAACAACATCTTCTTCAAATAAACTTCCTTTTTTTGTTAAAATAGAAATAATTTTTTTACTTGGTGAAAAACAACTTCTATCCATTCCATCAACGTCTATAGAATCTAACACGATATCCTTCAAGCTTGGCCTTTTTAAGGTAACTTTTTTACTTACTAAAACCAACTCCTTGATTTCTGGAATAGATAAATGATCAAAATCAGAGTTAATAAGTCCAAGTAATGCTAGACCTCTATCTTCAACAAAAAACATTTCTTTTTCTACACAAAATAATAATTTTTCCATGTTTTTATCCAAATTAACAGGTGAGCTGCACTATATAGGTTGTTGAATTTAAGTTTTCTAGCTGTGTCATCGTTTTATACTTTCAAATTTATAAATTATCCATAAATTTTTCTCAATGGTCATAGTGGTAGTTTTAAAGCTACCATTAGTAAATAAATCTATTGCTTGTAGCCAAAATAGATTAGCTGGTTGATTATCTACTAATACTCTAACTTGCCAATTCCCTTTAAATTGCCCCCATGTTTTATGAGCAACTTTAGTTCCAAACCTTTGCCGTTGATATTTATGCATGATCCAAAATTCTGCTATATCCCATACATCTTGACTATCAGTTGCTATTGGAGATCCTTTCCAGATTAATACGAACCCTGCTATTTTTTTGTCAATATAAATTAAATAAGGAAATCGATTTGAATCATTCCAATACAGAGGTAAATATTTATATCCATAAAAACCATTATCTCCAATATCAAAAGGCTTTAAAGTTGTTCTACAAAGTTCGTAAGTGTAAATCTCTAATAAGTTAGCTAAAATTGGTTTTTGTTCAATAGTTGCTTTAATAATTTCTACATTCATAATACATTAAAAATCCATTAGTTTTGTTTGATCGATTAATTTTATAATAACCCTTTAACTAAACACTCATTAACTACCCAAAGGACATCATCCATAGTTTTTGGATTATTAATGATCTCCGAATAATTGTTAAATAATTTTGTCTCACCTTCATAACAACCAGTTATAGTATTTGCTTTATCATGCCAAAGATAAGTATAAATTAATTCACTGTAATTAGTGTAACTTTCTGTAATAGCACCTAAATAAATAGCTTCTGCAGGTATTACTGTAGCTCCAAGCTCTTCTTTTAATTCTCGCACTAAAGTTTGGCTAGGTGTTTCTTCTAATTCAATTTGTCCACCAAAAGTAGTAATATAACCTGGGAAACGGTCCCAGTTATCTCCACGTTTTTGTAATAATATTTTATTATCATTAGTTATCACCAAACATCCAACAAAACTTTTTTGAAAATTAGTTATATTTGTTGAATTTAAATCAACTACTTTTATAGAACTCATTGATCTTCCCCATTTTTGGAAAAAATAGTATATCCCATTAGTTTATACTTCTTAACACGTTTTTGGTACATTTTTTCTAACATCGGCGAATTTACATCTACATAATCATATATACTTATAGTTTTTTTATCTGCATGCAACCGATGTAATCGCCCTACATATTGTTGCAAAGTTCCATGCCATGATATTGGTAATGCTAAAAATAAACTATCTAATTTTTGATCATCAAACCCTTCTCCTATATAACGTCCGGTTGCTAATAGCATTCTATTATTAGCACATTCTTGTAAAGATTTTAAAACTGTTTCTCGCTCTTTTTTTCGCATACCGCCATGCAATATATACACATTAGCAATTCCTAAAGTATTTAATTTTTCTTGAAACCATTGCAAATGTTGTACACGTTCTGTAAGCAATAATGGATTATGTCCATTTGAATGTACGTTGATCACATCTTGTAAGATCATTTGGTTTCTGTCGTGATCTTCAATTAATTGTTGATAAAGATTGGAAAAATTTCCTTTATACTCTAAAGGTTTAAATGATGTTGTTTTACTATTTACTACTAATTTTATAGCATCAAACTCTAAACGTTTTTTTGCTTGAAATCTAATTGGGCCACATTGCATAAATATAATAGGATGATGTCCATCTTTGCGAAATGGTGTTGCAGTTAAACCTAATACATATTTAGCTTTAACACTTTTAAGCACTGTCTCGAAACTAAATGCTGATATATGGTGGCATTCATCAATAATAACTTGACCGTATTGTGTAACATATTCAGAAACATCACCTTGTTTAACTAAACTTTGCATCATTGCTATATCAATATGATTAGTAAGTTTGAATTTACCTCCCTTTACTGTGCCAATTTGATCTTTATGCAGATCTAAACAATTTATTAATCTTTCTTTCCATTGTTCTAATAATTGTTCTCTATGTACGAGGATCAGAGTATTGGTCTTTCTAGCTGCAATAATATAGGCAGCAAGTATTGTTTTTCCAAAACCAGTTTCAGCAGATAATACCCCTATATTATGTTTAAGAATACTATTTGCTGCTTCTAATTGGGTATTATATAATTTTCCTGAAAAAGTGATATTGATCTTGGTGCCTGTTTCGCTATGATCTTGAAAATCATTTTTTATATTATATGCTAACAGCAATTCTGATAGAGCAGTTTCACAACCTCTTGGTAACCTAATATAATCTGGATAATCAGGTAAGATGTCTGCACACTGGATCACCCTAGGTTTATTATATGTTGACAACCTCATAGCTTGTGCTTTATAAAATTCTGGATTTTGGAATGCAGCAAGCTTACGGATTAAGTTAACCATTTTTGCAGGCAATGAATTTATTGGTATATATAACCCAATCTCCAAGCCGTTTTTATACACTACAACTATAGTATAAATCCTACAGCCTATTTAGCCCCATAAATACCGACAATTTTATAAAACTATATCTTTAAAAATTAGTTGCATTTT
>JBEKHL010000062.1:0-10988 GCA_050012295.1 Gammaproteobacteria bacterium | reverse complement strand
ACAACTTTAAATGAAAAGGAAGTTATTTTTGAATGCATGCAATCTACTGGGCCAGGTGGGCAACACGTTAATAAAACAAATAGTGCTGTTAGAGCAACTCACATAAAATCTAGAATAGTAGTAACTGCTAGGGAAGAACGTTCTCAATTTTTGAATAAGAAACTAGCGTTAGCAAAAATAGCTTGTATACTTACTCAACAAAAAAACAATACTGTAGCGCTACAAGATCAATCACGCTGGAAACTACACCAGCAGTTGGAACGAGGAAACTCTAAACGGATATTCTATGGTTTAAATTTTGAAGAAAAGAAATATAATCTCCACTAAAAACCCATGTGGGCAATTTGTGGCCATGAGTTATGCATTGTGCTGCTTGGTCATACATTTGTAGCGGGTTCTGCGGTATAAAAATGTTGATAAAATCAGTACTTTTAATCTACAATGCGGACTCATAATCCCTTGGTCGTAGGTTCGAGTCCTACTGGGCCCATCACAAAAACCTTGAAAATTACAGTTTTTTTGTAGATTAGTTGTACTACTTGTTTATTCCTTCAAATGCCATTGTGGACATTTTGCTGGCATTAGTGTTTCTAACTTCCTCATTATTAACTGTTGATTTTTGGATCGGCTTAACAGTATTGTATAATATATAAAATTTTATATAATTAAATGGCATGAAGAAAATTTTTTGGCTTGGCACAACACATCAAGCGGTAAAAAAATATCCAATTAATGTTAGGCGTGAAATAGGATATAACCTTGATAAAGTTCAAAGGGGGCTTGATCCTTGTGACTGGAAACCTATGATTGGAATTGGTCATGGAGTTAAAGAAATACGAATTCATGAAGAGAATGAATATCGATTACTGTATATTGCTAAATTTGAAGAAGTAATTTATGTGCTTCACAGTTTTATTAAGAAAACAAGAGTAACATCTAAAAAAGATATTGATATTGTAAAGAAACGTTATGCTGAGGTTATAAAAATTAGGGGATTATGATCATGAAAAACCATGTTACTAAAGGTAGTATATTTGATGATTTAGGGTTTGAGCATGCTGAGGCTGCTAGCTTAAAAATTCGTTCTGCTTTAATGAAAGCGATCGTTAGTAAATATGTTAGGAAAGCTAGATATACCAGTAGCAATTATTATTGATAATCGTATAGCTGCTTAAATATAGACTCATAATCCCTTGGTCGTAGGTTCGAGTCCTACTGGGCCCATCACAAAAATCTTGAAAATTACAGCTAATATTTCTAACTTCCTTAATTGATTGCCTACATTGTATTTAACACATTGCGTAGTATATAAATTGCATTACCATACTCTTGGAGTAGGAAGAAAACTTCTAACAACTGTATTATTTTCGTCCTCACCTATATCAAATTTAGCAGCAGCAATAATAGCATTAGGGTGCTTATTTTTTACTTCTGTTAAAGAGTTGATATAATCCTGAAACACTTCTTGGATCGGTTTTTGGTGGCTTGTTTCTTGGAGCGTTATATCTCTGCCATCATCTGTGCAAGAAAAGGTTAGACTCGAATGCTCACCTCTTGGAGTTAAACATTCCATTTCATTATCTGATTGACGGTTATAATGGTTAATAGTTATTTTATGTTTATAAGTCAAAAAATACATACATAAATCTCCAATTGTTAGTTTTGGCTTATCGTACTTTAATTAGCGAATTATTAACAAGCATACGTAAAATGGTATGCTTAATTAAACTGAAATGCTATAATAATTATCAAAAATAATTCATAATTATTGTTCGTAGGTTTTAATAATCCTGCTGGGCTAAAAAACCAATAGAGGCTATAAAAATTGTTAATAGCTAAACAAAATCGTGAAGCATTATTTGCTAAATTGTTGCCAAATAGCATTGTTATTTTGCCTGGTAACAAACTTAAGTACCGTAGCAATGATGTTGAATATCCTTTTAGACAAAATAGTAATTTTTATTATATTACTAAATTTGTTGAACCAAATGCCGTGGCAATTCTTATCAAATCAAATAACAAAGATCATCTTAACCAATTTATTTTATTTAGCCAAGAATCAAATTTAGAGAAAGAAATATGGACTGGCCCAATAGTAGGACAACAAGCGGCTTTAGAATTATTTGAGGCAGATTTAGCTTATCCTATTAATCAAATAGATCTTATTTTGCCAACATTGTTAGTAAACAAAGATATTTTATATTATCCAATGTTTCAAGATTTAGAATTGGAAACTAATTTATATAAATGGCGTAATATGTCGCAACAAATAGCTAAATCCCAGTATGAAAAAGCTTTTCCTCAGGAGGCAAAAGATTTATCGGCTATTTTATATGAATTGCGTTTAATTAAATCTCAACTAGAGTTAGAAAAAATTCGTTATGTAGCTCAAGTATCTGCCAAAGCACACGAGCATATTATGAAATATGTAGCTAGTAATAAAAATTTAACAGAACGCCAGGTACAAGCAGAATTTTATAATTATTGTTTACAGCATGATTGTCAGGATATGGCATACCAACCGGTAGTAGCCTCTGGTGAAAATGCCTGTATTTTACATTATACTAAAAATTCTGCCGTTATAAAAAAACATGATTTATTATTGGTAGATGCTGGGGCAGAGTATGATTATTATGCGGCAGATATTACTAGGGTATGCCCGGCTAATAAAAAATTTTCTGCTAAACAAAGAGATTTATACCAAGTAGTGCTTTATGCTCAGAAGCAGGCAATTAATTTGGTTAAACCAGGATTATTATGGTCAAAATTACAACAAACTATTGTGTATTCTTTGGTACAAGGGTTAGTTGATCTTAAATTATTGACTGGAAATGTTGATGAGCTTATTAGTACAAACGCTTATCGGGCATTTTATATGCATGGTAGCGGGCATTTTTTAGGTATGGATGTGCATGATCCAAGTGTTTATAAAATTAACGATCAGTTTAGGTCGTTATCGCCTGGAATGGTTTTTACAGTAGAACCTGGTTTATATTGGCAAGGAATCGGTATTCGTATTGAAGACGATATTTTAGTTACAGAACATGGACATGAAGTATTAACAAAATCAGCTGTAAAAGAAATTGAGGATATAGAACATTTAATGTGTTAGATACAGAAGGGTTTAGGCTAAATGTTGCAATTATCTTGGTTAATCACCAAGATAAGGTATTATTGGCTAAAAGAATTAAACAAAATGCTTGGCAATTGCCTCAGGGCGGGGTTAACGATAACGAAAATTTGTTAGATGCACTGTATAGAGAATTATACGAAGAAATTGGTCTTAATGATAAAGATGTTAGTGTTATAGCCAGTACAAAGCATTGGTTAAGTTATAAACTTCCAGTGAGGATGCGCAGAAAAGGGGAGCCATTATTTGTTGGTCAAAAACAAAGATGGTTTTTATTGCGGTTTAATGGGGAAGATCACCAGATCCGCTTTGATTTAAGTTCTAAACCAGAATTTGATGCTTGGCAGTGGGTAAATTATTGGTACCCACTACATATGGTAATAGATTTTAAGAGACAAGTTTATTGTAGAGCATTACGAGAATTGTCTACATATATTTATAATAATAGAAAATATAATAAATTGGATCATATATGTCGTTAGTTACGTTATTAATTATTGTAGGCGGGGGGGGTTTAATTCTAGGGTTTATCTTTGGATTCTTTGTGGTTAATAATAAAAAATTATTAACTAGATCCCAATTGCGAGAAATAATTAGTAAAGCGTTAAATAAAAATGATAAAAACAGTAAGTTAATATTATTTTTAATTAATTTAAATGAATTCCATAGCACCATTGATGCTTTTGGGTATAAAATTGGCAATAAGATTATTGAACATAATAAAAGAAAAATCGAGGCTTTTACTAAAAAAAATGGCGCGATGTTTTATTATGTAGGTTTTGATGAATATGTTGTTTTATATCCAAATATATTGTTTGAACATACAAAAATTATTGATATAGCAACAGAGTTGTTAGAAATTACTTCTCAACCTTTTATGTCTGGTAATAGTAATGTTTATGTTACAGCTTCCATTGGTATTGGGATTTTCCCAGATCATGCTAACAGCTGTGATTTATTATTAAGGTGTGTAGAGGTTGCGTTGTTAGATGCTAAAAAATCTGGTAGAAATACTTATAGTATATATCATAGTGCTTTAACTGAGCAGATTGTAGATTTTACTGTAATCAATACGGAATTATTAACAGCATTAAATAATGACGAATTACAATTGTTATTTCAACCTCAAGTCGATATTAAAACAGGTGTTTTAATTGGTGCAGAGGCATTAGTTAGATGGAATCATTCTATTAAAGGTAGTATTTCCCCAGAGATTTTTATATCTATTGCCGAACAATCAGGGTTAATTTTACAAGTTGGTGCTTGGATTATTAAACAAGCTTGTGTGCAAGCTAAACTTTTATCTCAAGAATTAGGTATGGAGGATTTTAAAGTAGCAATAAATTTATCCAATGGTCAATTTTTACAAGGAGATGTAGTAAAAGTTGTAGCTCAGGCTATTTATGATACTGGGGTTAAACCGCAAAATATTGAAATAGAGTTAACAGAAAGCATGTTTATGGTTAATCCAGAGAAAAATTTATTAATGTTATCAGTGTTAATTGCTATGGGAGTTAAAATAGCTATAGATGATTTCGGTACGGGATATTCTTCTTTTAAACGTTTACGGCAGATTAAATGGCATTATATTAAAATTGATCAATCTTTTGTAAAAAAAATCGATACTGATGATCAAAATCATGCTATAGTTGCTGCGATTATTGCTATGGCAAAAAGTTTAAATATTAAATTAATTGCCGAAGGCGTAGAAACCGAGCAAGAATTAGCTATCTTGAAAAAAATGGATTGTGATATTATGCAAGGCTATTATGTAAGTAAGCCATTATCTATTACAGAATTCATTGCTTTTGCTAAAAACAGAAATCAGGCTCAGATAAAATGATAATATATCCAGAAATTAATCCAAATGCATTAACTATAGGTTCGTTTTCTATAAAATGGTATGGAGTTTGTTATTTAATAGCTTTTTTATGGTGTTATTGGCAGGCAATTCTTAAAAAATCTATAGATTGGAGTAAAGAACAAATAGAAAATTTATTGTTTTATATAGCTGTTGGAGTTATTTTGGGTGGTAGAATAGGTTATGTTTTGTTTTATTTTCCAAGCGACGTAATACACGATCCATTAGGTTTATTACAATTTTGGTTACCAGGAAGATCTTTTCATGGAGGATTATTAGGAGTATTAATTACGATTGTTTTTTATGCCAAAAAATATCATAGTTCTTTTTTAACTATTACAGATTTTATAGCACCAATAGTTCCTATAGGCATTATGTGTGGTCGAGTTGGTAATTTTATTAATGGTGAGTTATGGGGTAGAGTAACCAATGTGCCATGGGCAATGGTATTTAGACATGTAGATCAACATCCACGGCATCCTTCTCAAATTTACGAATTATTATTAGAAGGCGTTTTATTGTTTTTTATTTTAAAAATGTGTGATAATAAAAAACAAGTAGGATATAAATCGGCTGTATTTTTAATTTTTTATGCAGTATTTAGAATTTTTGTAGAAAATTATAGAGAGCCTGATTTTGAACAAGGGTATATTTTAGCTAAGATGACTATGGGTCAAATTTTATCTATACCTATGTTAGTTATAGGTATAATTTTATATTTAAAAGCTGTTTACAGTAAGAACATATGCAACAATATATAGATTTATTAAATCATGTTTTACAGAATGGGATTGTTAAATCCGATCGCACTAATACAGGTACTATAAGTACTTTTGGATATCAAATGCGATTTAATTTGGAGCATGGTTTTCCATTGGTTACTACCAAGAAATGCCATCTTAAATCGATTGTTCATGAATTATTATGGTTTTTAAGTGGTAGCACTAATATTGGTTATCTGAAGCAGCAAGGGGTTAGTATTTGGGATGAATGGGCAGATGCGAATGGTAATTTAGGCCCAGTATATGGCAAACAGTGGCGTTTTTGGGAAGATCATAAAAACGGTCGAGTTATTGATCAAATTGCTAATTTAATTAACGAAATTAAGACTAATCCATCTTCTAGACGATTAATAGTTAGCGCGTGGAACGTTGCAGAAATAGATAATATGGCATTGCCGCCTTGCCACTTATTATTTCAATTTTATATAATTAATGGCAAAATTTCTTGTCAGTTATATCAGCGTAGTGCTGATGTGTTTTTAGGGGTGCCATTTAATATAGCATCGTATTCTTTATTATTAATGATGGTGGCGCAAGTTACTAATTTATGTCCAGCAGAATTTGTGCATACTTTAGGGGATGCGCATTTGTATGTTAATCATTTAGAACAAGCAAGATTACAAATTGATAGGGTTCCTTTTGCTGCGCCTAAAATGATTATTAATCCAGAAGTTAAATCTATTTTTGATTTTAAATACGAAGATTTTTGTTTAACCGATTATAATCATTACCCAGCCATTAAAGCTCCTATTGCTGTATGATAATATCTATTATTACCGCCATGACTACCAATAAAGTTATTGGTAGTCATGGTGATTTACCATGGAAAATACCAAACGAACTTAAATATTTTAGAGAAACGACATTAAATAAAGCCATAATTATGGGAGGCAATACTTTTAGATCTATTAATAGTAAGCCGTTACCTAATAGATTTAATATTGTGTTAACTAAAAGTCCAGATAAGTTCGCAATAAATCAATTAACTAAAGATTATAAAAACTTAAGTTTTGTAACAAATATAACAGATAGCTTGAAACAAGCAGAACAGCATTATGCTATTAGTTTATTAAACTCGGAGATTATGATTATTGGTGGAGCAGAAATATACAAACAATTTTTGCCGTTAGCCAATAAATTATATTTATCTATTATTAAGGGCAATTATAGTGGTGATATATATTTCCCGGAATTTAATATAGAAGAATGGAAGTTAGATAGTAGCGAAGAGCACGAAGAATTTGTAGCAAAAATTTTATCTAAAATAATTTAACTGATTTTTGCTATACCTGTCTTTTAATAACAATCATAAAATCATAAAATTAAAAGGTATCTATTCAGCGTCTAACCATAGTTTAACGCTGAATAGATCTAAAAAATTATAATAATCATTGGAGATGTTTTTATGAAATTTAAAGATAGACTAAAAAAAGTAAAAAAAGAAATAAAAAGAGAAATAAAAAAAGAACTAAAAAAAACAGGTAAAATAATAGAAAAAGTAGCGAAAGGCGCGCTACACGGGGCAAAAGAAGAATTAAAAAAAATAAAAAACCAAGAAGAATTAAATAAAACAGTAACAACAGCGCAGCACTTGCTACAACAACCAGGCATGTTACAGCAGTTTCAACAATTTACACAACAAAACCGACAACCAGAACAACAACAGACAATAGAGCCGCAACAACATATAACAATGTCGTATCTAATTATTTAATTATTTAAAATTATTTAATTTATTTTTATTATAACCACCTATTGACAACGATAACTGAACAAGCTTAGTATCTTGTTAAAGTAATAATTAAAATAATAATATAATTTCAAAATTGAATCATAAAAATATTCCATAGGATGTGGTCTGATAGTAGGTGGTAGGTATTTATCATCTGGAACAGTATGGGTATTGTTTTTTTAAATTAAAATAACGTAAACATATAAAGAATTAAGTATTTAAAGTTGTTGCCAAATAAGATTAATTTAGGAGATATAAATTATGGCCTTAAATGTAAATGATATAAGAAGCCTATTTTTTGATGCGGTTACTGGTGCTCCTAGAGCAACCATAGATGATGCTGCATTGCAAGCTTTTATTGCTGCGTGTGATGTTAATGTTGGGCATCCAGATGCTAACGCATTGGCTGCTGCAAATGCCATGCTACCTGTTGGCGGTGTTTTATTAGCTCCTG
Source organism: Gammaproteobacteria bacterium (assembly GCA_050012295.1). Classification (GTDB taxonomy): domain Bacteria; phylum Pseudomonadota; class Gammaproteobacteria; order UBA6186; family Azoamicaceae; genus UBA6186. Next base: position 3,029 of record JBEKHL010000062.1, on the reverse strand, counting down.
CTCCGGTAAGTGCAGGTTTGTTAACAGCATTAGCTGCCCATAATTTTACAGGTGCAAATGTTTTGGTGGAGATAGCTGGTCGTACAGGGCTTGCTGGTGATTTAGATGCTATAGTAGCTAATGCTAATCGTAGTGTTGCATCCGATAGCGCAGTATTAAGATCTGCTGTTGTAGCTGGTTTAAATGCAGTTAGCTTAACTGCAATAGCAACTCGTACTGTTCTTCCTGCAGAATTGCTTCAAATAACAGATCATGCTAATGCAAATAATCCAGGAGTTATTACGGCAATTTTAGGTAATGCATTATTTGCTGGACTAAACGCAGCAAGATTAGCGGTATTAGCAAATCGTACAGCGATTGCTGGGGAATTGAATCAAATAGCAGATCATGCTAATTCAAATAGTCCAGGAGTTATTACGGCAATTTTAGGTAATGCATTATTTGCTGGACTAAACGCAGCAAGATTAGCGGTATTAGCAAATCGTACAGCGGTTGCTGGGGAATTAAATCAGATAGCAGATCATGCTAATGCAAATAATCCAGGAGTTATTACGGCAATTTTAGGTAATGCATTATTTGCTGGACTAAACGCAGTAAGATTGGGGGTGTTAGCAACTCGTACAGCGGTTGCAGCACAATTAGATCAAATAGCAGATCATGCTAATGCAAACAATCCAGCAGTTATTACAGCAATTTTAGGTAATGCATTAGTTGGTGGATTAAGTACAGCAAGATTAGCGGTATTAGCAAGTCGTACAGCGATAGCTGGGGAATTAGATCAGATAGCAGATCATGCTAATGCAAACAATCCAGCAGTTATTACAGCAATTTTAGGTAATAAAGATCAGATAGCAGATCATGCTAATGCAAATAATCCAGCAGTTATTACAGCAATTTTAGGTAATAACGCATTAGTTGGCGGATTAAATGCAGCAAGATTAGCGGTATTAGCAACTCGTACAGCAGTTGCAGCACAATTAGATCAAATAGCAGATCATGCTAATTCAAACAATCCAGCAGTTACCGCAGCAATTTTAGGTAATGCATTATTTGGTGGGTTAAATACAGCAAGGTTAGCAGTATTAGCAGCTCGCGCAACAACTGCTGCACAATTGAATATAATAGCAAATCATGGTAACCATGGGATCGTTTCTGATACTAAAGTAGTTACTAATCTTAATACAGCAACAGCCGATTTAACTACCATTGCTAATCGTTGTTTGCCTCCTGCTCCTGTAGCTGGGGTTGCTGCTCCTGTAGGTGGTGAGTATTTAATCAACAACAATAACAATATCCATGATGTGTGTCATATTTTAGGTCGTATTGTTGAACATCCTAATGTTGATCCTGTACTTAAAGATCGCATTCATCAAACATTATTAGCTGGGCTACAAGCAGGATTACCTCCTACAGTGTTGCCTCTTTTTAATCTTGGTAGACTTCCGTCGCAAGATCAAGAACAGTTGGTGGAACATGTTGTCAGTTTGCGACCTCAGGTTCGTCGTGCAGCTAGTAGTACTATGGACTTAAATGCTAGAACCAAAGTAGGTAACTCAATTTTTAAAAATTTTATAAAATAGCATTATAGAACAGTTGTAAAGTTAACCATTGAAGATATTGTAAATTCAATATCTTCAAAATAAATAAGAAAATTGGAGAATAAATATGAAAATGTTAAAATTACAGAAAAAATTATTATCTGGCACAGGAGCTTTAAGTGTTATTGTGGCTACTTCTATAATGTCTATTGCTAGCAACGTGTATGCTGGTGAAGGTGGCGTTACTGTTACTAGTAATCCTTCTTTTTATCTAGGTGCAGATGCAGTTTATTCTAAAACTGGTTTTAAAAAAAATTATGGAGATAATACTTTTGCTAAATCAGCCCCAGGGATAAATATTTTTGTTGGACATATGTTTAACGATAACTTTGGATTAGAAGTTGGATATGAATTTGAAAAAAAACAAAAAAAGAACGGGAACCTTAATGATGGACTTAATGAAGGAGTTTATTTTGTTGGGCAGCCAGTACCGGCTGATGTAGTTTTATCTTTTAAATCAGAAATTAAGCAAAGGCATCCATACTTAGGTTTAATAGGTAATGTAAATATTAATGATAATTTTTTTGCTCAAGCATTGGCAGGTGTTTCAGTATCTAACATTAATGCAAAATGTACTTATGTTGAGAACCAGTATAATCAGTCTGGTAATTTAAGATTCTCAAAAACTAAACCAATTGCTATGGTAAGGCTTTCTATTGGATATAAATTAACAGATAAGTTTGATTTAAGAGCGTATACCACATGGAGGAATACTTCTAGGTTTAAAGTTGTTGCAGAAGGGCTTAAAGCCATGTCAATAAAACTAAAAGATACTTATAACGTTGGTTTAGGTGTTGTTTATCATATTGTTTAATATCACTTAATTTATTATTCAATAAAAATAAAGACTAAACATTAAACATTGATCCATCCTACCGGAGTCTCTTGCGCGAGGCTCCGTTTTAATTTTAACAAATCACAAATCTCGAATAAATCACAAAAATTTGATAAAATGTTTTATTTAAAAGTAAGTATTTTGGATTTATATGTATAACACAAATAATAATCAATTAGCGTGGTAAGTTGTGTTAACTAAATTTTTAGATCTAAAAAATGTAGCTTTTGTGTGACATGAAGTCGCCTATTTAATTGTTTAGCTGTGTACTTAACAGACTAAACCAAGTGTTTTATATAGTTAACGTCAGCGACATAAGAGCATATACCAGCAATTCCCTCTTAACAAAAAAATATTGTAATTTAACGGATTTTGAAAAATCAAATTTATGGTTGAATATTTGTAGCATATAAGCTACTATAATTCATGGGCTTAGAACAAATTTGTATAGAAATATATCAAAATAATCAAGGGAAAAGTCCATATATAACTTGGTTTGAGTCTATAAAGGATTTAAAAGTTATATCTAAAATTAGTATTAGAATAGCTAGAGTTAGATTAGGAAATTTAGGTGATTATAAATCTCTAGGTGGTGG
>JBEKHL010000061.1:0-9105 GCA_050012295.1 Gammaproteobacteria bacterium | reverse complement strand
ATATTTCTTTATGTTCTTGATAATCTTTCAAAAAATCTTTATAAACTTCCGCCATATAGTTTTTATGGTTGGGATTTGTCATGAAAGTTAACAATGTTTCATAGAAATTATTCACTCCTGGTAAATTTTTTAGAAATTCTAACAATTCAGAAAATGTAATAGAAGATTTAAGATCGGTAAATTCAGTTTTATAGATTTGTAAAAGTTTATTACATAAATTAGTAATAGTTGATAATATTTCTTCAGATTCTTGTATTACAACTTCCTTGCATGTATCCATTTAGGCAATATAGCTAATAGGCCGTAAGTTGCCAATATTTGACAAAGTGTTTTAAACCATTAAGATGAAAGTCAAGGGGAAGGAATAAGGGATAGTGAGCCCAACAGTTTTTAAAGAAAGAGGTTACAGATTTTATTTTTTTGCAAACGAAGAAAATAGAATGCATGTGCATGTTATTTGCGAAAAAGGGGAAGCTAAATTTTGGTTAGAACCAATAGTGGCTCTGGCAGAGAACGTTAAACTTTCACCAAAAGAACTTAAAGAAATTCAAAAAATTATTGAGGCAAGAGCAGATGAAATTAAAAAAACTTGGAAAAAGTTCTTCCAAGGTATTGATAAACATTAGCACAAACGGATTATGGCTGATTGCAAACCAAAAAGAATATTTTGTTCCTCATGATCGCTATCCTGATTTTAAAAATGCTAAACTATCTGATATTTACAATGTACAATTATTGAATGAGTTTCATTTATATTGGCCAAACTTAGACATGGATATAGATATAAAGGCATTAGAGGAACCAGAAAAATATCCATTAATTTATAGAAAAGCAAAACAAATCAAAAATGCAAGTTGACTTTAAGATTATATTATTGTCCTACCCCAATTAAGGTGAGGAACACACTCTAGTTCTTTTAGCTTTTTCACTCTTGTTGGTTCCTTCAAAAATAACAGCTAATAGGCCGTAAGTTGTCAATATTATTTTAAAAACCTAAAATTTAAATAATTAATAAAAACAAGGTAGGGAGACATTATGCGCGGAAAAACTGCACTGGTAACTGGTGGCATGGGTGGAATAGGGACAGCTATAGTTCAGAAATTCATTGAAAATGGAGCTAAAGTCGCAGTAACTTATCATCGGGATCCAAAGCAAGCGCTTTCTTGGCAAGAAGAACAAAAAAAATTAGGACGAGAAGTTGTTATTAGTCAGGCAGATCTTACTGATTTTGAATCAGCCGCAACCATGGTTCAAGATGTAATTCAAAAGCTAGGTAAGATAGATATCTTAGTAAATAATGCTGGTGTTGCAGAAGACACTACTTTAGTAAAAATGTCTTACGAACAATGGATTAAAGTTATTAATGGGGATCTTAATAGCGTTTTTAATGTTACTAGAAATGTTCTTCCTAAAATGATTGAAGCAAAATATGGAAGAATTATTAATATTTCTTCTGTTAATGCTCAAAAAGGCCAATTTGGGCAAACTAATTATTCTGCGGCTAAAGCTGGGATACATGGTTTTACCAAAGCATTAGCTTATGAGGTAGCAAAAAAAGGGATAACAGTTAATACAGTTTCACCGGGCTATGTAAAAACCGCCATGATGGAAAAAATAGCTCCTGATGTTCTTGAAAAAATTATCCAGCAAATTCCATTAGCTAGATTAGCATTGCCAACAGAAATAGCAGATCTTATAAGCTTTTTGGCATTAGCAAGTTCTGCTTATGCTACAGGTGGTAATTTTTCTATGAATGGTGGTTTACACATGTTTTAAGTGGTGTAAACCATATTTAATTCCGAAATAAATTAATAATAATCCAGATAAACCAGATATTATACGTAATTTTTTAGCATCAATAATTTTGTTACCAAAATGCAGTAACCCGCTCATGAACCCACCCCAAAGTAACACTCCAGCAATTATAAAGAAATTTATAAATAAATCGTTGAAATTTAATACAGATGACTCATCAGTCGGTATACTGGCAGCAAAAGAAGTTAACCAAAACATTATTCCAATAGGGCTGGCAGAAGCTAGCAATATACCAGTTAGTATGCCATTTTTTAACGTATAAAGATGGCTAATATTTGTTGTAGATGTTGTAGCGATAATAAATATAGAATTTTTTGAACAAGCCTTAATAATAGTTGTAATTCCCATATAAATAAGAACTATTTCTCCAACTCCCGAGATAGTAAGTATAATAGAAGGGTGTTTCATTAAATGCGCTAAACCCAAATAGGCTACCAATAAACAAACACTATTAGTAATAGCCCCTCCCAATCTAACGCTAAACGCTCCCCAAAAGCCGCTCGCTAAGCCCCGTTTAATCATTTCAACATTAACTGGCCCAATAGGGGCGGCTAAGCTTATACCTAATAAAATTTTAGTTAAAATTATGTGTAGCATAATGTTTTTAATTATATTTGTTATTTTCGTTTATTTTATATATTATTTTAAATTTATTTTATATATTATTTTAAATTATTTTTTAGATATATTGTATGGTAACAAATGACGTTTAAATGGTTTGTGGTGCATTGTTATCCTAATAAAGAATCTGTAGCAGCATTTAATATACAGCAACAGGGTTTTAGTACTTATATTCCTCGTTATAAAAAATTAAGGCGTCATGCGCGGCGGGTAGATACTGTTTTAGCACCGTTATTTCCTAGGTACTTTTTTGTTAAGTTAGATCAAGAAGTTAGTCATTGGGTGCCGATCAATAATACGCCAGGGGTAAATTACTTATTAAAAAACAATGACGGAACGTTATCTAGCGTACCAACTAATATTATTGAAGAATTATATAAAAAACATGATGAACAAGGGCTCGTTACATTATCTGTATTAGAGTTGTTTAAGCAAGGAGATCGGGTAAGAATTTTAGATGGTGCTTTTGTTAATCATACTGCTATTTACGAAAAAATGACAGATAATCAACGAGTACAATTATTAATTACTTTAATACAGAGAGAAGTAAAAATTATTATGCCGTTGTATGCACTAGAAAAAGTATAGCGAGATAAAATATGGGATTAGTAAGTTTAAAAAATTCAGCAGCTGAAAAATTAATAGAAAAATTTAATTCTAATACCGCAGTTATTGCTGTAATTGGGTTGGGATATGTTGGGCTACCATTAGTATTTGCATTATATAAAAAATTTAAGGTGATTGGTTTTGATATAGATCAAAATAAAATAGAATCATTAAAAAATAATCATTCTTATATTAAAAATTTTACTGATTTAGAAATTGTTAAATTAAATCAATCTGGTAATTTTCAAGTTAGTTGCGATTTAAATATTTTACAACAAGCAGATGCAATATTAATTTGTGTTCCAACACCATTAACTAAAAATCGTGAACCGGATATGAGTTATGTATTAAAAACTGCTGATACTATTAGTAAAATTTTACGTACAAATCAACTAATAGTTTTAGAATCTACTACGTATCCTGGAACCACTAAAGAATTATTACAACCAATACTAGAGTCTACTAAGTTAAAAGCTGGTCAAGATTTTTTCTTAGGGTATGCACCAGAAAGAGAAGATCCTGGTAATAAAAAATTTACTGCTACAGATATACCTAAAGTAGTAGGGGCAGACGATCCGATTTCTAAACAGTTAGTTATAGCTTTATATAATCAGATTGCACCAGAAGTTGTACCGGTTAGTTCGACAGCAACCGCAGAAGCTGTCAAAATTTTAGAAAATATTTTTCGTTGTGTAAATATTGCTTTAGTAAACGAATTAAAAATGATTTTTGATAAAATGAACATTAATATTTGGGAAGTAATTGAAGCTGCAAAAACCAAACCATTTGGGTTTATGCCATTTTATCCTAGTCCTGGATTAGGTGGTCATTGTATTCCTATAGATCCATTTTATTTAACTTGGAAGGCGAAAGAATACGATGTTGCTACTAGATTTATAGAATTAGCAGGAGAGATTAATAACTCTATGCCGCATTACGTAATCGCTAAGTTACGAGATGCATTAGATGATCGTTTTGCTAAAGTGTTAAATGGCTCTAAAATTTTAATAGTAGGTATGGCGTATAAAAAAAATGTTGATGATATTAGAGAAAGTCCTGCTTTAGCTATTTTAAAAGCATTAATTAATAAAAAATCTTATGTAGATTATTTTGATCCATATATTACAATGATTCCTAAAATGAGAGCATATCCAGATTTATGTAATATTTTTTCAATAAATTTGACTATAGAGAATGTACAAAAATATGATGCAGTAATTATTTGTACAGATCATGATAATATTGATTATCAATTATTGATTGATAATAGCAAACTAATAATTGATACGAGAAATGCTACTAATAATGATTGTAATATAAGAAATAATATTGTTTATGCTTAAATCTAACAAAAAAACTATTTTAATTACCGGTTGTGCAGGATTCATTGGATTCCATGCAGCTAGTAAATTGTTAGAGCAGGGGTATGTAGTAATTGGTTTAGATAATTTAAATCAATATTATGATGTTAATTTAAAACTTTCTAGATTAAATATTTTAAAAAAATTTGAAAATTTTATTTTTGAACAATTAGATCTAAAAGAACATCCTAATATTGTTAGTTTGGCAAAAAAATATCCAGAAATTCAATTTATTTTGCATTTGGCGGCTCAAGCTGGAGTTAGGTATTCTCTTGTAAATCCATTCGCTTATACTGATAGTAATGTAACTGGGCATTTAGCTATTTTAGAATTAGCAAGAAATTTGTTGAATTTAAAGCATTTAGTTTATGCTAGCAGCTCTTCGGTATATGGAGCTAATGAAAAATTACCATTTGATATAGAAGATAGAGTAGACACTCCAATTTCTTTGTATGCTGCTACTAAAAAATCGTGTGAATTAATTAGCTATAGTTATAGGCATTTGTTTGGTATTAGAATTACTGGTTTGCGGTTTTTTACTGTATATGGTCCTTGGGGACGTCCAGACATGTCGGCATTTATTTTTACTAAAGCAATTTTAAGTAACAAAAAAATACCAGTATTTAACCATGGAGACATGCGTAGGAATTTTACTTACATTGAAGACATAATATCAGGTGCTATTAGTTGTTTATTTAGTGCTGAGCTTAAATCCAATATTTATAATTTAGGTAATAACCGATCAGAGAAACTAATGGATTTTATTTACGAATTAGAAAATCAGCTAGGTAAAAAGGCTAAGCTTGATTTTCAACCAATGCAGCCAGGTGATGTTAAAGAAACTGTTGCAGATATTAGTGCGTCACAAATAGATTTTGGTTTTGCCCCAAAAACAAATATTTCACAAGGTTTAAAAAATTTTGTGGTTTGGTATAAAGATTATTATAAGGATCACTGTGAGCTATGCATTTAGCATTAGTTATTAATTCACTAGGTATTGGTGGAGCAGAAAGAGTATTGGTTCGTTTAGCACATATTTGGGCAGATCGCGGATATAAAATTTCTTTTATTACCTTCTTTCAAGAAAATAATTTTTGTTATCAATTAAACACAAAAAATAATAATAAAATAAATCTAATCAATTTAGGTGAATCAAGGCCGTTACCTAATACCAATTTTTTTCTACATATTTGTAAAATAATTAAAAGAATTTATGTGCTAAAAAAACTATTCAAGAAATTACAACCAGATTTAATAGTATCTTTTTTGGTAGGAGTAAATATTATAGTATTATTAGCAAATTTTTGGTTAAAAATACCTATAGTTGTTTCTGAAAGAATTGATCCGAGTAAGCATGTTATTCCTATGTTTTATAAAAAGTTGAGATTGTTTACTTATCAATTAGCTGTGGCAATAGTCGTTCAAACTAAAAAAATTGCTGAATATTTTCCATCTTCTTGGCAAGAAAAAATTTTTATAATACCAAATTGGGTAAAAAAACCAGTTATTAAAAAACAATTAGGTTATAAAAATAATCAGAAAATTAGGAATATTATATCTGTTGGAAGACTAGATCAGCAAAAAGATCATAAAACTTTAATTAAAGCATTTGCAAAATTATCTGTTAATTATCCCGAAATAACTTTAACAATTTATGGAGAAGGAGTATTAAGATATTTTTTGACTCAATTAATAAATTCTTTAAATTTGCAAAATCGAATTTTTTTACCAGGTATTGCTATGGAGGTAGAAACAGTATTAGCATCATCTGATTTATTTGTTTTCCCTTCAATTTATGAAGGATTTCCTAATGCTTTATGTGAAGCGATGAGTTGTGGTCTACCAGTAGTGGCTTCAAATTGTTCAGGAAATGTGGATATAGTAGAAGATGGTGTAAATGGACTATTGTTTAATAGCACAGATGTTGAATCTTTAGTTAGTTCTATGCAAAAATTATTAGATGATCCAGATTATAGTAATAAATTAGCCACTAATGCGCAAAATATTGTTAATAAATTTAGCGAACTAGAAATTTTAAAGTTGTGGGATAATATCCTAGCCACCTCTCCATCCCTCTCCAGAAAACTAGAGAGTAGGAGTTTGATGGATACTCAGTAGATATAAATCTTTTTGCGAGAAAATAATGGTTATGTTAACATTTAACGTTTTTGGAGAGATGGCCGAGAGGCTTAAGGCGCACGCCTGGAAAGTGTGTGTACGTTTGTAGCGTACCGTGGGTTCGAATCCCACTCTCTCCGGTTTTAAAATTAGTTTAACAGAATAAAAAGGGTTAATTTAATACAAATTGATGAAACCAGTTTTAAAAAACGCTACATTGGATGTTTAGTATTAACACAAGACAATAAGATTTTATTGCAACAATACGGTTCATCTAAATAGCATAAATTCCTTAGATTTTTGTCTTTGTTAACATACATATTATTTGATTTTCTGAGCAACTATAGCTATTTCTGTTGAATCAATCCGGTAAGGTTCTCCGGTCATATCAGAATAATACTCAATCATATTGAAACCATTTTGTCGAAGTTCATCTTGTAAAGATTGTATTGTGTAACATTGTAGCCAATTTAATATTTCCCTAGTACGCTTTTCTTCTATAATAGTATGCTTATGAAGTAATAATTTTTCTTTTTCATATTTAAACGTATTATTAAAAATATAATATGGTTGATCTGACCAAAAATTTGACCAATAATCTATAATATTAGATGATTGTTGATAATTATGCTCTTCTTTTATAGTGTTAAAATGATTAATAGAATAAACATCTAAAATAATTGAACCATTATCTGTTAATAATCTATAAAATTTATTAAGTAAATTTTTTCTTTGATCAGGACTTAATACACAAAAATCACAGTAAATCATTGAAACTAAATCAAAATGTTTATCACCCTCAAATTCAAGATAATTTTGTAATACGTAGGTAATCTTAAGATTTTTTTCTTCAGCGATTTTTTTTGCATACTCTATTGATCTTTTTGAAACATCTACACCAGTTACATTCGCTCCTAATTCTGCAAATTGAGAGGTATACAACCCAGGACCACACCCAAAATCACAAATATCTATTCCTTCATTAATACCAAAACGTCTAGCAATAAATTCAACTGTTTTATTTAGCATGATTTTATTTCTAGAAGCAATATCATTTTTGTCGTTTAAGTGAGCTTCAAGCATTTTTTTAGAAATATATGGATCGTTCCACAAAGATAAAGTAGTGTAAGATTCGTATGGTTTAGGAAGATAATTAATATTTTGTAATTTTCTAAAAAATTCTTTCATTTTTGATCCAATATTATTAAATTCTTTCATTTAAAAAACTTTAAAGTATTGCAAGACTTTAAAGTTTATGCTATGTTTACTCAGTAAGCAAAAAAAATTACCTGGGTGTAAAAAACATGAAAACTGTAAGTTCGGAACAAATCCGCGGTGATTTTACCGAAATAGCTAATAAAGTTAGGTATAATAAAGAAAGTTATATTCTGACTAGGCATAATAAACCATACGTAGGTATAGTGCCACTAGAATTATTGGATATTTTATCCATAATCATAAAACACTCGGTACATAACAAACACATTGCCAAAATCTTGCAAGATAGTGCAACTTTTATTACGAATGAAGATCTTAAATTTTTATCTGAATTAGAACGTAGGCCCACAAAAACACCTCCATCTTTAAAGAATGCTGCCGTTTCAGTAAAAGGTAAGATTAAAGGGTTGTAGATGTTGATCGTTGAATTTCTAGACGGTAAGAAGCACGATCGAATAGGTTTTGATTGTGGCGATCCAATCTTAAATGAGTATTTATCAAAAAGAGCCAACCAAGATGTTAAAGATAAATACGCTCAAGTTTACGTAATTGCAGAAGATAAACATAATAAAGAACTAAAAACCATTTACGGGTATTTTACATTAAACGCCCACACTTTAATTACCGCTTCAATTGATCTGTCATTGAGAAAGGATAAGCAAAAATATCCTTTAACACCAGCTATTTTATTGGGTAGGTTGGCAAAAAATAAAAACCAATCAATCTTACGCGGTTCCGAGCTGTTATATGTAGCATTAATGAAAGCAAATGAACTTTCAAAAGGACTAGGCGCTGTATTCGTAGTAACTCATCCAAAACATCAACTAGCAAAAAATTTTTATATTAAAAACGGTTTTTCCTGTTTACCATCTAATGAAGATGAACTTGTATTTCATCTTAAGAACATCAATGAAACATTTATTAAAACCAAATCAGCAAAGCAAATATCTAGTGAGTGCCAGATTTAGTCTAAATTAACAATATCTAAAAATATCTTGAAATACTTATGATTTGGTTCCTTCGCCAGCCCTATAATTTTAGGGGTATATTTATGGGGTATTCGTGTGGATTGGCATTAAAAATTCTTTATATATCAATATGTTAAAGTGTCAATTAGAATCCCACTCTCTCCGGTTTTACTGAGACGACACTAATAGAGTATTTTACATAACACGAATATACTATGATAACAGACAAATTAAATATCTTATTTAGCTCTGCAGCTCAAAAACATACGTTCATTAGCTCTGGGTCTTTATAAGAATAATCTTAAAGGAACAAGCAACGGTAATATGAATATTTTTAAGAGTTATAGAGAATCAATCATTATTAAAGATCACCTAAAAGCAAAACATATAATTGTGGG
>JBEKHL010000060.1:0-9686 GCA_050012295.1 Gammaproteobacteria bacterium | reverse complement strand
ATGACAATAAAGACTTTAATTTATGTATGTTTTACCCTCCTTCGCTTCGAAGGAGGGTGGCAGCGTTAGCTGCCGGGTGGATGATAAAATGAACGAAAGTTACACTTTTAGTCGCACCCGATCGTCATGAAGCAGCCAAAAATCTGCTATAATAATTATAGTTGTTCTAAGGTACTCCTATATACATAGGGGTGTTCTATTGATTAACGCAAGGAGAGCGGTTCATGCCAAAAATATTCAATAAACGTAGAGGATATAATATTAGAGAAGAAGGAACTTCAGTTAAAGCAGTAGTAGTAGGAATTAATTATCGAGGTACTAGAAATCAACTTGGTGGGTGTATAAATGATGCTTTAGCAACACAAAGAAATATTTTATCTGAATATCCAAATGCGTCTATCGAATTAATGACAGATGACACTCCTAATAAACCAACTAGAAATAATATTTTAGATCGACTAAGAAATTTAGTTGATAATGCTCAATCTGGCGATACATTGATGTTTCATTATAGTGGTCATGGTAGTCAAGTAGATGATTATGATGGCGATGAAGAAGATGGTATGGATGAAACTATTTGTCCAATTGATTTTATGACACCAAGAGTGATTAATGTTCAGGGAACACAATTAAGAGTAGATAGCCAAATTACCGATGATGAAATTCACGAGATAATTTCAAATACCCCTAAAGGAGCTAAATTTTTAATGTTGTCAGATTCTTGTCATTCAGGAACTATTGGTGATCTAAAAAATGATTTTACTCATTACCATGGTCCAAGTGAATGGCAAGATGATATGCAGTCGCCCCAATTTGGGCAGCCCCAGTCAACGCAGCCATCTGTATTAAAAACAATTACTAGTGATACTTATTGGGTATATGCTAAATATTCAAAGGAATTATGGTTAACTCCAACAAATGATTTATTATATGCAAAATTTTCTGATAATAAATATGTAATAAAAAATACGGATTATGTACCACCACAATTATTAGACAGTTCTAAAAAAATGGTAAAAGCGAAGACTACTTTTACACAATTAGCAAATGGTCAATACGAAGTATCTTGTTCAGAACTTGGTATATCGGGATTGGTAACTACCTCACGTCAGCGTGCATTGAATCGCGCATCAAATTTTGAAGGTAATGTACAGCTACAATTTAATCCAAGCGCACCAGCAGCTGATGCTTTTAGTATTAGCACTGGAATAAAGTACAGTTACGATCCGGATACTGGTAATCACAATCATTATAGCGGTGGAAAAAAACGATCGTTAAATATGAGATCTCCTAGTGGTTGTAATGGCGGTGAATTACGAATTATTAGCGGATGTGAAGAAAATCAAACATCAGCAGATACTGGTACTAACGGGGCTTGTACTAATGCATTTTGGAAAGCAGTGCAAACTATGGGAGGATTGCGTCAATTCTTTCCAAAAATATTTAGTCATAACGTGGAAGATTTAAGGGCTGTCCAGGATGCTATTAACAAAAATTTAGCTGGGTATACTCAACATTCTGTAGTTAGTTGGGATCATGCAGCGCATGCTAGTAGGAATATAGGAATTGGTGTACCACAACAGTTGCCATTACCAACAGTACAACCAACTTATGCTCCTTTATATGCTAATACTTATTATCCTGCTAGCTATAGAGGATTGTTCGGACATAACGCTGAAGCGGTTGAACAGCCACAATATACTTCATTGTATAGCATGATGTCTGGTGGTCATCCAGTATCATACAATAGGGGATATTATCCAAGAACTAGGTATACGTATTAAAATATTTTTTATATCTAAAAGTTCCCATTATGTATTATTAATGGGAGCTTTTGAGAAAATATTGCAACATATTGCATTAAAAAAAAATACTGGTAATATATCGAAACAATTATATAAATTGTTTAACTGGGCATAATGAATAATAATATAATACAACAAATTGCCATCTGGACGGTACCAGTATTATTAGCACTTATAGTGCACGAAGTGGCGCATGGCTGGGTTGCAAGCTTATTTGGAGATAAAACCGCATTAATGTTAGGGCGGTTAACATTAAATCCTAGAAAGCATATTGATCTTATTGGAACAATTATTATGCCCTTATTATGTTTATTTGTTGGTGGCATTATTTTTGGTTGGGCGAAACCGGTACCTATAAATTCTCGTAATTTTAAAAATTTTAGACGAGACATGGTGTTAGTTGCTGCTGCAGGTCCAATTTCTAATTTTTTAATGGCGCTTATGTGGGCCATGTTTACTAAAGTTGCAATATTATTGTTTATTCAAGATCCAATTCCATTAATTAAATTATTTTTTATCCCTATGGGTTATGCAGGAATTTTTATTAATTTGTTATTAATGGTTTTTAATTTAATACCAATTCCACCTTTAGATGGTAGCCGTGTTGTTGCTAGTTTATTACCGTCAGGTGCAGCTAAAGTTTATGGGTTGGTTGAACAATATGGTTTTATTATTTTGATGTTTTTAATTTATACAAACATACTTTCTCTAATTATTGAACCGCCATTTTTATGGATTCAAAATGCTATTTTTTCTGTTTTTGCAATAGAATAAACTAACTGAAGTTATGATATAAAATTTATATACTTATTGGTTTATTTAAAGTACAATAACTTAACTTAACGTACATTAGGAGTATATTATATGCCACAAAAATATAACATAGTGTTAACTCCTTCATTAGAAAGCTCTAAGATTTTTACTCAGTTTGCTCAAGAAAATTTTCGTACTCTATACGATGGGTATTTATTAGGTGATAATAGTATACCGCATATTTCTTTATGTCAGTTTTCTGGAACTAAAAAACAGCTTGAACAAGTAATAGAAAAATTGAAATTATTAAACTATTCTCCTGCTTATTCTCCAACGCTTCAAAGTTTAAATATAGTTAAGCTAGGCGGTAGTTTTGTTGGTAAACATGCTGCAGATTTAGGAGTAGTAAGAACTCCAGAAATTATGGAATTACATCGAATTGTGACTGAAGTTGTAGAAAAAGTCGGGTTACAACCTCTAAATGCTAAGGGGGATCTATTATACAGGCCGCATTTAACTTTAGCATTTTTTCCTCCGCAAACTGCTCTTTCTATTTATAATCCAGAAGAATTATTTTCGGAATATACACCATTTACAGTAGCAGTTGGAAGTGCCGACGAAAATTGGCAGTTTACTAAAATTTTAGCAAATCAAACTGATTTGTCGTTATCTACTGCTAATATATTGGCTAATTGTTTTGGGTATAGCCAAGCACAGGTAGAAAGATTTTTAAATATTGCAAATAGCATGACGGTAGGTTTAGATTGTTTTCTTAAAGGGAACATTTTTAAAGGAAATTATTCTGAAGAAGAACAAAAAAGTATTTGTGAAGAATTAGTGCGTATAGTTAGCGCGGAATTTGCCGATAAAAGAATAGCTAATAAACTTTATATTACAACTGCCGGAGCACCAGGTTCTGGTAAAACGTTTTTTATAGAAGATAAATATTCTATACGTCCAAATAATACTATTAACGACTTAAATGCTGTGTATGTAGAGCCAGATCGTTCGGTATTACCAAAATTACAAATGTACCTACAATGTTTAGAAGACCAAAAAGGACCTCAGGCTGCGTACACTAAATGGCGAGATGCTTCTAACTATATTGCTAATTTTATGTTAATAAAAGCTGTGTGCGAAGATCTTAATATTATACATGGTACAACTGCATCATCTGAACGGATAATAGAAATTTATGAAAATTTAAAAGAAATAGGCTATAAAATAGAAGTTAAATTACTTTTTGCAGATGTAGAAGATAGGGTAGGATCGATTAATTATAGAGAAACAACGAGTGGTCGAGTGCAATTAACGAAAGAAGATATGATAGGTAAAGTAGCACCTATATACCATAGAATGAACGATTGCTATTTTGAATATGCTGATCAAGTATCTATGTTCTATCAACCAGGTTGTTTTTGGAGTGAAGAAACAGCGATTAAATGTTTTGCAGTATACAACAAAGAAGATGGAATTGTACGTGTATTGCCTAATTCACAAAAATATATCGATGCTTTAACTATCGAAATAGATCGTGAATTAATAAAAGAACAACGAGTTGCAGCTGAATTAAAAGGCTTTATATCTAGGTGGGAATTTGCTCGAACATGTTCTCCAAGGTTATTGACGCAATGTACAAAATATTTAACTGTAAAGGATCAGAATGAAGAACCTGCTGCACAGACATTGCAACAAAATAAAGAAAAATTAGGAAGTAATCGAGCAACTTTTTTATAAATAGAAATAATTATAGAATCGTTTAATATTTTATTATCTTTACTAGTTATTATTGCTTAACGCAAGTTAGTTAGCTTTATGGTTTTTTTTATAGAGAAATATTTACAGTTAATACTCTATGTGTTAAACCTAGAATCTGAAAATAAACAGAAAACAAATAAACATAATTGGTTAAAAAAATCAAAAATATGTCTTTAAGAAAAATTATTTTAAATAGGCGAATGCTTGTAGTTTTGTTCCTTGGCTTTTCTTCTGGAACGCCACTAGCATTGGTTGGGGGAACTCTTCAGGCATGGATGGCGAGTCTAAAAGTAGATCTTACTTTAATAGGAATTTTTTCTCTGGTTGGTTTACCCTATACTCTTAAATTTTTATGGGCTCCATTTATGGATCGCTATGTCCCTCCTTTCTTTGGACGACGCAGGGGTTGGATTATTATTAGTCAAATTGTGCTTATTCTAACCTTAGTTGGGATGTCGTTTTGTGATCCTATCCAGACACCAGCAATTTTGGCTAGTCTGGCATTTTTAGTAGCTTTTTCTAGCGCTAGCCAAGATATAGTTATAGATGCTTATAAGACTGAAGTTCTCGATACAAGTGAATTTGGAGTAGGGGCTGCTACGGCTAATTTAGGGTATCGTTTAGCAATGCTTTTTTCTGGTGGTTTTGCACTCATCCTTTCTGACTATTTATCTTGGGCTACAGTTTATCGTATTATGGCTGCCTCCATTGGAATTGGAGTAATAACGTCGCTTTGTGCTATTGAAACAACATCTTTAGCATCAGTTCCTAAAACTCTCCAAGAAGCAGTTGTAGAACCATTTGTTGATTTTTTCCATAGAAAGAAAGTTGTTGGGCTAATAGGATTTATTTTTGTTTATAAGATGGATGTGGTGGTTGCATTAGCGCTTATGACTCCTTTTATGATGGAAATTGGTTTTACCAAAACAGAGATTGGTGCGGTGGTAAAAGTTTTTGGGTTAATTGCTACTTTAGTTGGAACCTTTGTTGGTGGAGTTTGGTTAAGTCGCATAGGGATTAAACGATCTCTTTGGCATTTTGGTTATTTGCAAGGGATCTCTGGATTTAGTTTTTATCTTTTGGCTAAACTTGGTCATAATTATCCAATGATGGTAACCGCAATTGTAGCCGAGAATTTTTGTAGTGGTATGGGTAGCGCGGCATATGCGGCATTTTTGATGAGTCTTTGCAATCCTAAATTTACAGCAACACAATTTGCTTTATTAACGAGTTTAATGGCGTTTACGAGAACCGTAGCTGGTGCACCTGCTGGTTGGTTAGCAAAAAATGTAGGTTGGGATAACTATTTTATGATTTCTATTCTACTTATGATCCCTGGTTTATTATTGCTAACTAGGTATGATGCTTGGATGAATCAAACTCCTGAAAAAGAACCACAATGGCTTCCCGATCGAAAGGCTGATAAATTAACTTAGAACCGTGTTAGAATGTAAATCGTGGTCGATGGAATGCAATCGTTAAGTATATTGTCCCTAAATTATAACATGCATAAATATGTCCTTGTTCGGAAGCCTTGTGGTACCACTCAATAGCTTTAACGTAGTTTATAGGCATGCCCTCACCAAGTTGATACATTAAACCTACATCATATTGAGCTTCAGAATCACCTTGTATGGCAGCTTTTTCGAACCACTCAAAAGCCTTAGCATAGTTTTGAGGTACTCCATAGGCATTTTTATACATTACTCCTAAATTATATTGCGAATCAATATCGCCTTGTTCGGCAGCTTGTTGGAAGTATTCGAGAGCCTTATCGTAATTTTGTTCATTATAATATTCTAGACCTTTTTGGTATTGTTCAGAAGCATCCATATTTAAACTATTCCATCTTTTCAAAAATTGTAATAAGATGGAATAGTTTAAATAATAAATGGTTAATTAACAAATTTTTTATATTTAAAATAAGGGAAAAAAGCATGAAAATCATACAAAAAATGAAAATATTACTTCCATGCTTAACGATTATATTTTGTGTGATAAGCAATAAAATATATGCGGAACAAGATATTCCTACAACTATAGATACTGTAAATCAAAAAGGTTGGATGTTTACTGGGGTATTTGATGATATCAGTAAAGCCTATATTGAATTTGCTGCACACGATCCTTATCCAACATTAGAACTAGGTGCAGGTAGAGGAGCAACTGCAGCAGAATTAGTGACAAAGCGTAAGTCTTTTAAAAATAACTCAGAAATAGTTGTTAATGAATTATCAGCAACACATTTAGATATGGCTGCTAAAGAATACCCTGTCCTTAAAGACAAAATGGTTAAATTGTTACCTGGGGCTTTTCCAGAACAGCTAGAATTTCCTAAAAAAACATTTAATTCTATTCTTGCTTCTCGCTTTTTTCACTTTTTAACACCAAAAGAATGGCAAATTGGTTTAAAAAAAATATTTTCCTGGTTAAAACCAGGCGGAAAGTTTTATATAACAACAGGTACATATTTTATCAATTACCAAAAAAATAATATAAGTTTGATTGAAGAAAAAAAACAAAAAGGAATTAAATGGCCAGCTTCTTTTAATAGCGGCAAAGAAGCATATGGTCCAAAATCTAGAAGTGGAGCAGCAACATTGGTTGATCAAGAAATTTTAGAACGAGAATTAAAGTTAGCAGGTTTTAAAATTTTAAAAAGTGAATATGTAGATTTGAGGAAATACTTACCAGCAGATTTTTGCTTGGATGGACGAGAAGCAATCGGGGTTATTGCTATTAAAGAAATATGATGTTTAGTTGACTACGCATATAATTTATGGAATCATTAATTCACGCTATTTAATGCGTATAGGTAAAAATGGTGTAGTTACATATTTGAAATTGTTGGGAGTTATTATTATGCCATATCAAACTCATGAATCTTTAAGAAACGAAGAATTAATTAATTTTAACTATGGTTTTTTTACCAACGAAAAAGGCAGTAGCGCAGGCGGATTTATAGTAGATGGTCTTCCTACACGTAACGTAAATATTTATGCACCAAAAAACAAACCAGGCGATGGATATGATGGTGCAGAAAATGTTAGTAGTAATATTGTTGCTTGTATCAAAGAGTTAGATGTGGATAGCAATAGTGAAAAAAGCCTTTATTTTTTTATGACAGCTAATTATGCTGGAATGACTTATAGTAATACCAGTCCAGAATATGGTAAGTTGCTAATAAAAGTAATAAATAATGATAATGTTAGTCGATTTCATGAAGAGTCATTTAAAAGTTCTGAAGCACTTATAGATGGTGAGTTGCACAAAAGACTAAGTGAAAACAATATTGTAATAGTAAAAAGTGATGCCATTGTGTTAACGAAAATTTCTAGAGAAGATATAAATAATGTCTATATTGGTGGTTTTAGTGCGGATGCGCACCCTATTATTTTATTAGATGATAAAACAGTGGTGTGTGCTTATATAGCCGCTAGTCATCATGTGTTGTCATGCCAAGGGTTGCAAGAAGTAGTTAAAGTAATGGTCGATAATGGAGCTAAACTAGACAATATTCAAGTAATTATTGGGCCAGGATTAGGTAAACAGTCTTATGAAACGCCTCCAAGATTAAATGATATTAGCGTGTATGAATATCTCGGTTTAAATTCGGCATTATCTGGAGAAATTTTAGTTTCAGTGAAAAATGAAAAAGGAGAAGAAAAATTTTTGCTAAATACGGCATTATTATTGCGTAAACAAGCGGTTGCAGCTGGCTTACCTAATGTAGATAATAGTATTCATGATATGGAACTAGATACCATGGGGTATGATTTATATCAGCCTAATGGCAGCGGTAGTGACAGAATGTTACAGAAAACTACTAAAGCTCCAGAAGGAGTAACTTTTCTTTTTAATTCGGCTAGGCGTGCCAAGCCAGATGTTATTGGTACAAAAGATATTGGCAAATATAATAGCGTTGCTCGTACTGCTTCCATGGTTGGCACTAAAAGAAAAAGATCATTATTGTAGTAAGCGTAAGTGAGTGAACAACACAACTGGTCCTGCTAAAGAACTAACCTTCTTTTATGATTACCATGGGTAGCATGTGTTACCAGTTTTTCTAATTTTATTTCTACCCGATCAACAGCTTCGGTATCTATTTTCCAATGTTCTCTAATCTTATTTATTTCGTTTACAGCTGTATCACATAACTTTATAAAATTAGATAATTGCATTGAATCTACATCAAGGATGAGCTCATAACAACGTTCAGTAATATCACGCAAACGTACAGTTTCAGGTCTACCATCAAAACTAAGCATTGCTGTTTTTGCGATATTTACTCCATTAGCATCTGATGAGATTGCTTTAAGGTTATTTACTAATTCGATTATTTGTTGTTCAAAAGTAGTAATTTTAGTTTCTATGGAGTCTTTAGTTTTTGGCCCATCGGATTTAGCAGGATCTAGTTTTCGTTTTTTAGCATTTCTTTCATAACTTTCATTTTTATCCATTTTTAACGAGAATGGAAAATGGAAACATATAGCTAATTTGCCAACAGGTTTATTAAAAGAACTGCCCCACCATAGGCATCCTTCATGGGCGGATATGGCTTTTGCTGTTTCATAATTGTTATATTGTTCTTGAGTAATACCTTGAGTTAGCGCAGTATCTAAG
The DNA here is from genome assembly GCA_050012295.1 of Gammaproteobacteria bacterium. Taxonomy (GTDB): domain Bacteria; phylum Pseudomonadota; class Gammaproteobacteria; order UBA6186; family Azoamicaceae; genus UBA6186. The sequence goes on along the minus strand of JBEKHL010000060.1, from coordinate 747 downwards.
CTATATTCGTTACTAAAATGGTATTTACCATCGCCAGAAACTTTTTTATTAGTGGTAAATTTTTTTTTAAAAAAATCTTCAATTTGTTTTTCTGCTTCTTCGTTTGAACCGAAGTAAGGGAGATAATATATTCTTAACTTGGCGCTATCAACCTCTACCTTCATATTTATTAGCATAATTAAACAACCTCTATTTTTACTGAATTTTTAGCTTTAATGTTTTTAAATCTATATTATCGTCACGCATTGTACCTTTATCTTGGGTACCAGGCAGCAGTTCGCGATTTTGAGACAGATAATTATTATATGTAGAGAGCAACGATAAAGAAGGGGTTACTACTGCCAATAAATTAAGCCCTGATTCTACAAATTGAGGTATATTTTCAGGTTTACCATCAATATAATTTTTACAAGCTATAGCTCCATAACCAACGACCATGCTAGTTCCAGCTAAAATGGTCATTTTGTTATAATCGAAAGGAAAATCATCTTTCTTATTTGTTAAGATATACCTCAATGAACCATTAAGTGTAGTGAGACTAAAAACCAATATGTGAAAGAAAAAATTTTTTTGACTTGAACAAAAAATACCAACTAAAGAAGTTATCAAATGAAATGTTTCTTTGAAGAAATGCTTAAATTTCATTTTATTGATTCCTAACAAATTTATAAAAAAACTATTAATCACAAGAGTTAATATTTTTAATAGTATTGGTTTTCTAAATGTATGTCTAGCAAAAGTAAAAAA
>JBEKHL010000059.1:0-9689 GCA_050012295.1 Gammaproteobacteria bacterium | reverse complement strand
TAATAAGTATTTTATTTGCCAGTTTACCATTATGTAGCAATTTTATAATAAGTTTTCTGGTAAATAAAAATAACCCTAATAAAAAAATTGCTGATTTAAGTCAAAATGCTCAATTGTCAGCTTATGAATGTGGCTTTAAAACCTTTTCTGATGCTAGATTTAAATTTCCAATAAAATTTGCTTTAATTGCAATTTTATTTATTATTTTTGATTTAGAGATAGTATTTTTATTTCCTTGGGCGGTAATTTTTTCTAAATTAACAACTTCTGCTAAATTAGCCATGGGATTTTTTGTGTTGGTTTTAACGGTAGGCTTTATTTATGAATGGAAAAAAGGTGCGTTAGAATGGGAATAACTATAGAAGTAGAAGATCCAGACGCGGCTATTGATGCTACAACTAAGTCAAAAGGCTTTATTGTTACTAATGTAGATCAATTAATTAATTGGGCAAGAAGTGGTTCATTATGGCCAATGACTTTTGGCTTAGCCTGTTGTGCAATTGAAATGATGCATGCTGGTGCATCACGTTACGATTTAGATCGGTTTGGAGTCATGTTTCGTCCAAGCCCCAGGCAGGCAGATGTTATGATCGTAGCTGGTACCTTAACTAATAAGATGGCGCCGGCATTAAGGCAAGTGTATGATCAAATGGCTTTCCCAAAATGGGTAATTTCTATGGGATCTTGTGCTAATGGTGGTGGTTATTATCATGATGCTTACTCCGTAGTAAAAGGTTGTGATCGAATTGTTCCTGTAGATATTTATATTCCTGGTTGTCCACCAACTCCGGAAGCTTTAATTTATGGAATTATTCAATTACAAAATAAAATTAAACGTACTAGTAATTTGTAGATATGATAATTGCTGAAAAAATAGCTCGAGATTTTGCTAATGTTGGTATTAATATCAATTGCAAGTTTAATAATAAATTAAATCAAGAATTTATTATAGAAACTTTTGAAGTTCAGCATTTATTAAAAATATTACAATATTTAAAAACAGAACCAGGAATTAGTTGCGAGCAATTAATCGACTTATGTGGAGTAGATTATTTGCACTACGGTATAGCAGAATGGGAAACAGAATCTGCAACTAGCCATGGGTTTAGTCGCGCAACACAAAAAAATAGTTTAAATCAGCAAAAAGTGAATGATTATAGATTTGCGGTAGTTTATAATTTATTATCATTATCTACCAATCAACGAATTAGAGTTAAGTGTTTTTTGCCAGAATCAAATTTAACCATACCATCGGTAATTGCTATTTGGCCTGCTGCTAATTGGTATGAACGAGAAGTTTTTGATTTATTTGGTATTTATTTTTCTGATCATCCGGATTTACGTCGATTGTTAACTGATTATGGTTTTCAAGGTCATTCATTTAGAAAGGATTTTCCAGTGGGTGGTGATTTAGAAGTACGATTTGACAGTAAATTGCAAAAAGTGATTTACGAACCAGTTAATACCGAAACACGAGTTTCGGTACCAAAAGTAATACGTTCGGAAACAGTAAAAAAACCAGAGACTGTAAATGAGTAAAACCAACAATACCAAAACCAGTATTATAAATTTTGGGCCTCAACATCCTGCGGCTCACGGAGTATTACGTTTAATATTAGAATTAGATGGGGAAATAGTAAGAAAAGCTGATCCTCACATAGGATTTTTGCATCGAGCTACTGAAAAATTAGCAGAAACCAAACCGTATAATCAAAATATTGGTTATATGGATCGATTAGACTATACCTCCATGATGTGTAATGAACATGCCTATGTATTAGCAATAGAAAAATTATTAGGGATCACTCCACCAATTCGTGCTCAATATATTAGGGTAATGTTTGATGAATTAACTAGAATTTTAAATCATTTATTATGGTTGGGGGCACATTCATTGGATTTAGGTGCAATGAGTATGTTTTTATATTGTTTTAGAGAACGAGAAGATATTTTAGATTGTTACGAAGCAGTTTCAGGTTCTAGAATGCATGCTAATTATTATCGTCCTGGCGGGGTGAATCGGGAGTTACCTAATAGTATGCCAAAATATAAGTCATCTAAACTAAATAGTAATAGAGAAGGAAGCCTATTAGACTTTATTTGGGATTTTACGGAAAGATTTCCTAAAAAAATAGATGAATACGAAACATTATTAACAGATAATCGTATTTGGAAACAACGTACTATAGGTATTGGAGTAGTAAGTCGAGAACGGGCAATTGCTTTGGGATTTACTGGTCCAATGTTACGTGGTTCTGGAGTGGAATGGGATTTACGTAAAAACCAACCCTATGAAGTATACGAACAATTAAATTTTAAAGTTGCTGTTGGTAAAAATGGTGATAGTTACGATCGTTATCTAGTACGAATTAAAGAAATGCGTGAAGCGAATAATATTATTCGCCAGACAGTAACTTGGTTAAAAAATCATTTGGGACCAATAATGTTAGATAATCATAAAGTTTCCCCCCCTAAAAGAGAAGCATTAAAATCTGATATGGAATCTTTAATTCATCATTTTAAATTATTTAGTGAAGGATATTCTTTACCAGTAGGAGAAGCTTATGCTGCAATCGAGCACCCTAAAGGAGAATTTGGCATATATTTGATCTCAGATGGAGCGAATAAACCATATCGTTTAAAGATTAGAGCAGCGGGATTTCCACACTTAGCAGCGCTTGATTCTATGGTTAGAGGACACTTATTATCGGATGTTGTTACGATAATAGGTACACAAGATATAGTATTTGGTGAGGTAGATCGTTAATGCTAGACATAGCTATAGAATTACCACTAGAAATTACTTCAGAAATAGATGCATGGATTTTAAAGTTTCCTAAGCAACATAAAAAATCGGCAATAATAGCGGCATTAACTATAGTTCAACAATATAACGGTGGTTGGTTAAGTAAAGAATTATTAAATGCCGTAGCTAATTATTTGGAAATACCAAAAATTGCAGTATATGAAGTTGCTAGTTTTTATAGCATGTTTGAATTAAAACCAGTCGGTAAATATAAAATTTGTGTTTGTACTAACGTATCTTGTATGTTATGTGGCTGTAAAGAAATCGCTTCTCATTTAAAAAACAAGTTAAATTTAAATTTTGGTGAAAGTAGTAAAGATTTTAAGTTTACTTTAAAAGAAGTAGAATGTTTAGCAGCTTGCGATAAATCTCCAGTCATGCAGATTAACGGTAAATATTTTGAAAACGTAACTATTGATGTAATTGATAAAATCTTAGCAGAATTAAAATGAATATTGATTTTGATAAATACAAAATTTGGAAAAAATTGTTACAACAAAGAATTAATAGATCTAATGTTATTGAAGAATTAACAATTGCTAATTTATGTGGTAGATATGGTACTAGCATAGCAACCAGCCTAAATATTATTACCAATAATCATGCCCATCAAAAATATATATTATGTAATGCTGATGAAGGCGAGCCTGGCACTTTTAAAGATCGGCATATTATGTTAACTGATCCGCATCAATTAATAGAAGGAATCGCTATTGTTGGTGCAACGATAGGCGCAACAATTGGTTATATTTATATTCGCGGTGAATTTTTAGAACCAATTGCCATCATGAAAAAAGCTTTAATAGAAGCATATAACGCTAATTTTTTAGGAAAGAATATTTTTAAATCTGGCTATGATTTTGATTTACACATTACCCATGGTGCTGGTAGTTATATTTGTGGCGAAGAAACCGCCATGATAGAATCTATCGAAGGCAACAAAGGTTTACCGCGTTTTAAACCACCATGGACAACAAGTGTAGGTTTATATGGTTGTCCGACCGGGGTTTATAATGTTGAAACTTTGGCAAATATTCCAGATATTTTGGAACAAGGTGGTAAAAATTGGAATAATTGTAAAATGTTTAGCGTTTCTGGTCATGTTAATAAACCTGGTGTCTATAAATTACCTTTGGGTACAGCCTTTAAAGATTTATTAGCTATGGTTGGTGGAATTAAAAATAATAAAAAATTAAAAGCAGTTATGCCTGGTGGTTTATCGTCTCCAATTATCCCAGCTGAAGTTGTTATGCAATTACATTTAGATTATCAATCATTAACACAAGCTGGTTCAATGTTAGGATCTTGTGGTTTAATTATTATGGACGAAACTACTTGTATGGTAGAAATTTTATTAAGAATTGCTAAATTTTATATGGATGAATCTTGTGGTAAGTGTTCTCCGTGTAGAGAAGGTACTGGATGGATCTATAGGATAGTTAATAAAATTTATAACGGTTATGGCTCCCTACAAGATTTAGAAGTATTAGAACATATTTCAAGTAATATTAATAATACTATTTGTGGTTTGGGCACTATGGCTAGCATGTCAGTTAAAAGTTTTATTAAGCATTTTAAACAAGAATTTATTGAAAAAATTCAATTAGGGACCGTAGTTCATGATCAATATTAAAATTAATGATCAAGAAATAGCCGTAGAAGAAGGCACTACTATAATACAGGCTGCAGATCTTTTAAAAATTCCTATTCCAAGATTTTGTTATCATGAAAAATTATCTATTTCTGCAAATTGCAGAATGTGTTTGGTAGAAGTTTCTAATGTATCAAAATTATTGCCAGCTTGCGCTACTTATGTAACAGAAGGTATGCAAATTTTTACTCAATCAGAAAAAACTATTACTGGACAAAAAGGTGTAATGGAATTTTTATTAGTTAATCATCCATTAGAATGTCCAATTTGCGATCAAGCAGGGGAGTGTGAATTACAAGACCTATCTATACAATTTGGCAACGATGCCTCTTGTTTTAAAGAAGAAAAACGCTCGGTAGTTGATCAAAACTTAGGTCCACTAATAGCTACTAATATGACTCGCTGTATACATTGTACTAGATGTGTACGATTTGGCGAAGAAATTGCAGGAACCAGAGAACTAGGCGCCATCTCTCGTGGTGAAAACATGAAAATTAGTACTTTTATTGAAAAAAACATAGATTCGGAAGTTTCTGGTAACATTATTGATTTATGTCCAGTAGGAGCTTTAACTTCCAAGCCATATCAATTTAGTGCGCGCCCATGGGAATTACAACAAAAAGCTAGTATTAGTTGTCACGATTGTCTCGGATCTAATATTAATTATCATGTTAATAACGGCCAAATAAAAAGAGCAGTACCTCGTAATAATCCTTCTATTAATAGTATTTGGTTATCGGATCGAGATCGATTTTCTTATACAGGCATTAATAGTCAAGATCGTTTGAAGTATCCTTTATTAAGACGAGACGGTAAATGGCAAAGTGTATCTTGGCAAGAGGCAATATCTTTTATTGTTGACAAATTATCTATAATTATTCAAAAACATGGTGCTTCTCAAATAGGTGGTTTAATTTCTCCAAGTGCTAGTTTAGAAGAATGTTATTTATTTCAAAAATTATTTAGAAGTCTAGGTAGCAATAATATTGATCATAGATTACGTCAAATAGATTTTCGAGAACAGGAATTAGCGCCATTATATCCAAATTTAGGATTAGCAACTGTTGATGAATTAAAAAATCAGCAATTTGTGTTATTAATCGGTAGTTATCTTAATAAAGAACAACCAATTGCCGGGATAATTTTAAGAGAAGCAGTAAAAAGAGGTGGGTTAATTGCAGTAGTAAATTCTGTAGATTTCGAATTTAATTTTGATGTTCATTATAAATATATAACTCCTTATGCAGATTTATTAACACCACTTTTGAAAATTGCTAAAGCTGTAGCTGATTTTTCTAAAGAACATTTACCAATAGAGGCTAAAAATTTATTAGAAAACATAGAATACGACCAATTAGATATCACAATTGCACAAAAATTATTATTCTTTGAACCTACTAAAAGTTCTATTATTTTAGGTGCCCTAGCCATTAATCATCCTGATTATTCTAAAATTGTGGCAATTAGTAATTTAATTTGTTTATTAACAAAAGCTAAATTTGGATGTTTTTCTGATGGTGCTAATAGTGCTGGTGCATGGTTAGCTGGTTGTGTACCGCATCGTACCCCGAGCACTATTTTATCTACCGATGGTAAAAATGCATTACAAATGCTAACCCAGGTATTAAAAGCATATATTTTATTAGGGATAGAGCCAGAATTAGATTGTGCAAGTGTTCATGGTGCGGCTAAAGTGTTGCAACAAGCAGAATTAGTAGTGGCCATTACTGCGTTTGAAAGTAATTTATTACTACAATATGCAGAGGTTTTATTGCCAATGGCAGCACCGCAAGAAGGATCTGGCACGTATATTAACATTACTGGCATTTGGCAAAAATCTGAACAAATAGCAACTACTATTGGGGTCGGTCGGTCAGCAGCAGAAATTTTATTAATGTTAGGAAAATCCTTAAAATCACAAGGATTTATTAATTTTAACAATGAAGATATTGTAAATATTGAGCATATAATTAAACAAGCAGTGGCTGCTAATACTACATTAGATGTTTCTTGGCAGCAATGGTATCCTAATATAATAGATCTTAACAGATCTGAACAAATTGAAAATAATTTTGTATGTGTTGCTCCATTATCTTTATATGCGATTGATCCAATAACTAGAAGATCTGAATGCTTGCAAACAACTAAAGATCAAGAAGTTGAAGTATTTATTAATTTTAATAGTGCTAAATTACTAGAAATCAAAAATGGTGATATTATAAAAATAACGCTTATTAATAATTTAGATTATAAATTAAGTAAAATTATTAAGTTGCCAATAACAATTAGCAACAAAGTTGCGGATGGCTGTGTATTATTAAAACAAGTAAACTTAATGACTGCTATGGGATTACCATATAATAATGTGCTTTTAGAAAAAATAGTGTTAGAGAATGCTCATGCTTAATATGATTGTTATAAAAATTTTTATCATGCTTGCTTTATTAATGCTGACTATTATGTTTTACACTCTTTGGGAAAGACGATTTATTGGTTTTGTGCAAGATAGGCTTGGACCAAATAGGGTTGGTTTTTGTGGATTATTACAACCAATCGCTGATGCTATTAAATTACTAGTTAAATCTATGGTTATTCCTAATAAAGCTAATAAATTTTTGTTTATATTAGGTCCAATAATAGCAGTAATTACTGCATTGTCTGCTTGGGCGGTAATTCCAGTTAATCAAACATTAGTATTAGCAAATATTAATGTTGGGGTATTATATATATTAGCTATTACATCGTTAAGTGTATACGGTATAGTTATTGCTGGTTGGGCATCAAATTCTAAATATGCTTTATTTGGAGCAATGCGTGCCGCTACTCAACTAATTTCTTATTCTATCCCTATGAGTTTTGCTATAGTTGGTGTATTAATGAAAGCAAACAGCATGAATTTAACTGCTATTGTAAATGCGCAGCAAGGCGGTATTACCAATTGGTTTTTCATACCATTATTACCATTGTTAGTTATATATTGGATTTGCGCTATGGCAGAGACTAATCGATTACCGTTTGATATAGCAGAAGGAGAATCAGAATTGGTTGCTGGTTTTCACGTAGAATATTCTGCTATGGGCTTTGCTTTGTTTTTCCTAGCTGAATATAGCAATATGATTTTAACTTCAGTATTAACTATAATAATGTTTTTTGGTGGTTGGTTAGCGCCTTCTACTAAGTATTTATTGTGGGTACCTAGTTACGCTTGGTTATTAATTAAAGTATTTATGTTTATGACATTATTTTTATGGATAAGAGCTACATTTCCACGATATAGAATTGATCAAATTATGCGAATAGGTTGGAAAGTATTTATTCCAATAGCGTTATTTTGGTTAGTTATAGAAGCGATTTGGCTTGATTTTACGGTTGGTAATATTTTATGAAAATATTTTATAAGTTTTATAAAATATTACTTAATTTAGGGTTAACAGATCTTATAAAGGGTTTAATGTTAACTGGTAAGCATTTATTTTCTAGAAAAATTACTGTGCAGTATCCGGAAGAAAAAACTCCGGTATCTCCTAGGTTTCGCGGTTTACATGCATTACGTCGTTATAAAAATAGTAAAGAACGGTGTATTGCTTGCAAATTGTGTGAAGCGATCTGCCCGGCATTGGCGATTAGCATAGATTCTAGTATAAGCGATGATAACTCTAGAATTGCTAGCAAATTCGAAATTGATTTATTTAAGTGCGTGTATTGTGGTTTATGTGAAGAAGCATGTCCAGTAGATGCTATAGTTCAAACTTCTATTACTGATTATCATTTTGAAAATCGTGGCGAGCAAATTTTAACAAAAGAAAAGCTATTAGCTATAGGCGATAATTATGAAAGTCAAATTACCGTCAACAAGGAGAACGATGCGATATTTCGTTAATCCTATATTTGCGTTACTAAGTTTAATATTAATTTTTTTCTTAACTGCTATTAGTTGGGTATTATTAAATGCTGAATTTTTAGCGTTTACTTTAATTTTAGTGTATGTCGGTGCAGTAATAGTGTTGTTTTTATTTGTCATTATGATGTTAGAACAAAAACAATCACATATTGTTCAGACAAAAACTCATTATGAACCTAAATTTTGGTTATTAAAGATTTTGCCAATAACTATTGGTTTAGTAGCAATATTTATTTTTATAGTGGAAGATTATAGTTTATTAGTGCCAACAGTTATTAATAATAATAATTTATATTTACTTGCGCACACATTATTTACCGATTATTTATTGCAGTTTTCTATAACCGGGTTAATATTGTTGGTAGCAATAATATCAGCGATTTGTTTGGTAGATAAAGAAGGACATCTATGAATTTATCTGTTTATTTAATATTTAATGCCATATTGTTTTGTGTGGCAATTTTAGGGGTGTTAATAAATCGTAAAAATTTAATTTTTTTAATTATGTGTATAGAATTAATGCTGTTGGCAGTTAATAGTAACTTTATAACTTATGCCAGGTTATGGAACGATATTAATGGGCAAGTAATCGTATTTTTTATATTGGCTGTATCTGCAGCAGAAATGGCTGTTGGGTTAGCAATTTTAATTAAATTGTTTAAAACTAAAGCTTCTATTGATATTATGGATTTATCGGTTCTTAAAAATTAGCTAATTATTACATGATATATATAAATAACATATTAAGTTTTTTGAATTTACATAACATGTGTATAGCAATGTTATTATTGCCATTAAGTAGCGCTTTAATAATAGGATTTTTTGGTAAATATTTAAAACGTCCCATAATAGATATAATTAGCATATCTTGTATAGCAATAACTATGGGAATTGCTAGTTATTTTTTATGGGAATTTTTTATTGGTAATTCTCAAAATATTAATACTACTTGGTATGTTTGGGGAACATCTGGTAATATTCAATTTAAATTTGGGTTTTTATTAGATAAACTTAGTGTAGTAATGTTAACCATGGTTGCTGCAATATCTTTAGTAGTAAATATATATAGCATAGGCTATATGCAAACCGAACATAACTATGCAAAATTTTTTAGTTATGTTGCCTTTTTTATATTTGCTATGTATTTGCTAGTTATCGCTAATAATTTTTTACAGTTGTTTGTTGGTTGGGAATTAGTAGGTTTGGCTTCTTATTTATTAATTGGTTTTTGGTTCAACAAAAACTCGGCAAATCAAGCTGCTTTAAAAGCATTTTTAATCAATAGAATTGGTGATGCGGGGCTTTTAATTGGTATTGCAGCGATATTTAGT
>JBEKHL010000058.1:0-9705 GCA_050012295.1 Gammaproteobacteria bacterium | reverse complement strand
TACTGTAAAATTAAAAGAATTATTAATAAAAATAAAAATAGACAGAGTAGATCAGGTTAATAATGGGTCGGATTTAAATTTATTAATTATAGATTATAAAACCGGCAAATCGTTAATCAATAATCACAATTGGCAAGATCCACGAATAGATGATCCACAATTATTAATTTATAGTTTATGCTTAGCTAATATTGAAGAATTAATATTAGCGGCAATTACTGCTAGCCCTAAATTTATAACTTTATCAAATTGGCAAGAATTAAAAGATGTTTGGTATGAAAGCTTATATAAATTGGCAAAAGATTTTCAAAATGGCGTTGCTATAGTTGATCCAAAGTATGGTGCAATAACGTGTAGGCAATGTGATTTAAAATATATGTGCAGGGTGTTTGAATAATTATGCTGTTAGATGAACATGTTAGAACAGAAGCTATAAGAATAGATCAGTCATTTATTGTGCAAGCGCCTGCTGGTTCTGGTAAAACTTCTTTATTGGTACAACGGTTTATAAATTTATTGGCAATTTGTAATAAACCAGAAGAATGTTTGGCGATAACTTTTACTAAAAAAGCTGCTTTTGAAATGCGGGATCGGGTGTTACAAGCAATAGAGCAACAAGTAATTTATAAAAATTCTGATGTTAATAATATTTATACCAAAATACTTGCTAATCCAAATAGATTGAAAATTTTAACTATAGATGCATTTTGTGCTAGTTTAATTCAAAAAATGCCTATTTTGTCTAACGGAATGAATTTAAAAATAGCCGAAAACCCTAAAAAATTATATTTAGAAGCGGTAGAGCAATTATTAAAAGTCGCCTATAAATCTGAGAAATTAACAAATAATTTAATAAGTTTATTAAATTATTTGGCTAATGATCATAAAGCCATAAAAAATTTATTAATTGACATGCTTGCTAAGAGAGAACAGTGGTTACCTTTAATTGTACCAATTAAAGGACATGTAAATTTAAAAATTATTTTGGAAAAAAACTTAGAAACAGCAATAGAAGATGTATTGGCAGAATTATTAATTTATTTACCTAAAAACAACTATAAAAATAAAATTATAAATATTGTCAAGCAAGCGGCTAACAATTTAAAAAACAGCAACATCAAAAATAATATTATTTATTGTCAAAATTTAACTAACAATTGGCCAGCAGCTGCTATTGTTGATTTGCCAATATGGCGTGGTTTAGCTGAATTATTATTAAATAAAGATGGCCAAGTAAGACGTAAAGTTAATGCTAATCAAGGGTTCTTAGCTATAAACAGTTTAAAAAACATAGAAGAGAAAAACAGGGCTGCAGAATTAAAGAATAGCATGCAAGAATTATTACAATACTTATCTGAACATGAAAAGATTTTTTTAAATAAGCTACAACAAATTACTATTTTGCCAGATCTATATAATTCTGAGAATTGGGATTTTTTACAAAGTATAGGTTACTTGTTGCCAGAATTAGTAGCACACTTAATGGTCATTTTTCAGGAACAACAACAAGTTGATTTTCCACAAGTAGCTATTACAGCTTTACAAGCGCTAGGTACAGAACAAGAACCAACCGATGTAGCACTTATTATGGATTGTAAGATAAACCATATTTTAGTAGATGAATTTCAAGATACATCGGTATTACAGTTTAATTTATTGGAAAAACTAGTTGCTACTTGGGAGTCTAATGACGGTAGAACTATTTTTTTAGTAGGCGATCCTATGCAATCTATTTATAGATTTCGTCAAGCGGATGTTGGCTTATTTTTAAGAGCACAAGAATATGGTATAGCTAATATTAAATTAAAAAATTTATATTTAACTACTAATTTTAGATCTAGCAATACCATAGTAAATAATTTAAACAAGTTATTTGATAAAATTTTTCCAGAAGAAAATGATATGATATTGGGTGGGGTTTCTTATAGTAAGGCTAATAGTATACCAAGCATACTAGAACCTAATTGTTCAAACAGTGAAGTACAATTTTTTTTAGCTTCCAATAGTTGGTTGGAAGCAGAAAGTATCGTTGAATTAATTAAAAAAATAAAAAAAGATTATGCTAATAACAAACATAGCATAGCAATTTTAGTTAGATCAAGAGTGCATGTAAGTTCTATTATAGAAAGATTACGGCATCATAACATTAAATTTCAAGCAAACGATATAGAACTATTAGCAAATCAGCGGGTTATTTGTGATTTAATTACTTTAACTAGAGCTATATTACATGTACATGATGTTATTGCTTGGTTAGCTTTATTAAGAAGTCCATTGGTAGGTTTAAAATTAGAAGATTTACATGTTTTAAGCGAGTATTCTGTAAATCCATTATTTAAAGAATTACAGAACTATAAAAATAATCAGCAATTATCAAAAGATGCTAAATTAAGATTAAATTATGTATTACCAATTTTATTTAACGCTATCTCACACAAAGAAAGCACTGTAAATATATCTAAATTAATAAAAAAATCTTGGGTAGCATTAGGTGGATATCTATTGTTACAACCGCAAGATTTGGAGTTGGTTGAGGATTTTTTTCTTAAGTTATTAAGGTTGACTGATATTACTGGTATTAATGTTATAGAGGAATTAATGAGCGAGCAGTTTGTTTCAGCTTCTCAAGATAATGTTGATTTAAATATTGTACAATTAATGACAATTCATAAGGCTAAAGGATTAGAATTTGATACAGTTATTGTACCTGGTTTAGCTAAAAAAACTTTAACATCTAAGCCGCAGTTATTATTATGGGAAGAAAGATTTAGCAAAAAATTAAATAAAAATTATTTAATTTTTGCTCCAATAAAATCCGCTAATTTATCAAACAATAATAATTCTGTTTATGATTTTATGAAGTATTCAGAAGCACAACGTGAATTATACGAAGAGCAAAGATTATTATATGTTGCAATGACTCGTGCTAGAAAAAATTTTTATGGGTTTAGTAATAAAAATATGGCCGGTAATAATAAAAGTTTTTTAAAATTATTAGAATCATATGTGATATTTGCACAACCTCCCTATGTTATTGCTAAGGGAGGTAATGAGGATATTAATAGTAAAACGTTATACCGGATCCCAAGTGATTGGTATACATTACAAATTAATCATGGTACTGATCACCATACTGAGATGTTGGTGTAGGAGTGTAAGGAGTATAAGTACTTGGTTTATCGGCTGATTTTTTCTTGTCTTCTTTTTTAGTAGGTTTTTCTTTAGGTTCTTTTCTTTTATGTGCTTCTTTAGTTGGTTTAGTTGGAGTACCTCCATTAAGAGTAGCTTGAGCGGCTGTGCTTAAAAATAATCCAATACTAATAGCAACTATCGTTAATATAGGTTTTTTTATCATAATCGGATCCTCGTTATTTATTTTGTTTCTGAAGTAGATGGTGAAGTAGTAGGTGCAGCACCATTTGGTTTGGTTGTTTTTGCTTTCCGTTCTGCTCTACGTTCCGCTCTACGTTGTTCTTCTTTAAGTCTCTCTTCTTTACGCTGTTCTGCTCTACGTCTTTCTTCTCTAAGCTTGAATTCTTTACGTCGTTCTTTTCGTGCTGCTTCACCAGTATCTACATGCTGTGGTTTAACTGGTTTTGTAGTTGGGGTGGTTGTTTCTCCTGCGCTAGGGGTTTCTTTAGTAGCTTCTGCAGCTGGGGTATTGCTATCTGTTGTTCCATATAAATCAAAAGCTTGGACAGAAGTATTTAAAAATAATCCAGTGCTAACGGCGACTATTGCTAATATGGGTTTTTTAACCATGACTTTATCCTCATTATTTCTGTGTTGTATTATTTTATTTTAAAGTATAGATTAAATTTTTTATTTATAAAGAATGTCAAAAATAATGAGTTATTAATTTTTTTAACAACTTCCCTTATTATGAAAATAATAAGGGAAGATATGGAATCAATTATTGATTTGTTTGAGTATTGGTAGGAGCAGGTGTAGGTGTGGTATTAGTAGTAGACCCAGCGCCTCCCTGTTGGTTTGTTCCAGAAGCAGCTTTATTAGCTTTTAGTTGATCAGATAAACTCTTTAAACTATTACTTGGATTATTAGGATCTGTAGGGGCCTGAGTTGTACTAGGATCAGGAGTATTACCGGCACTAGGATCAGTAGCTGGAGGTGTACTACCAGCATATACTGCAGAACTTACAAATAATCCAGCGCTAATAGCTATTGCTATAATAGGTTTTTTAATCATGGCTTCATTCCTTTTTATTACTGAAATTTATTACTTAAAATCATAGTTTTAAAATCATAGTTAATATTAAATTTTTATAAACATATAAAAGGCACAAGTCAAGTATAAACTTAAATATAAACTAAATTTTTATGTTTTTTAATAACGTTGCGCTTATAATTGCTCTATGGTCGAGCTGTTGTATAGATGTTTAGCGCAATTTAAGAAAGTATTTTTTTTAAAAAATAATTGTAGCCTGGAGCCACCAATTTGTTTCCACAGAACTGCAGAACGAACTCCAGCTAATAATAATGCACGAGTTTTATTAGCTATGCCATGGTTAGCCAGATAACATTGAGACCCGGTAACATGAATTCTAAAAGTAAAAGTACTTAAAGTATCTATATAAATGCCTGCTAAGTTAGCCATTACATTATCGTGTGTTAGAGAAAATAAATTAACTTGAGTATTAGCCCTGTTTATACCGGTTTTTATTATATTCATAAGGTCTGGTCGTTTAGTTAATTTGTTTTCTAAATACAATAAAGAAAAAACATATCTAGCAATTTCCATATCTTTTTTACCATTACTACTGTTATTAAAATTATTGTTAGCATCAAGAAAATTTATTAAGGTTCGTAAACCTAACGATAATTTGGCTATATTTTGATAAACATCTATAACCGAAGGAGAATTTATTTGTAATAAGCTATAAATAGATGTTTCGAGTGATTCGTTGTTGCATTTGCCAGTCCAAGCTAATTGTTTTACTAATGCGCAAGCTTGAAACATGCCAGCAAGAGCTATGGCTTTATTGTTATATTCAGTATTATTGTTCATATTTAAAAAAACCTAAGAAATTGCTTGTTCAATAGTAGCTCCACCTAAACAATAATCTTGTTGATAAAATACCACAAATTGTCCTGGACTAATAGCACGTTGAGTTTGTTCAAAAGTAACTAGTAGTTCATTTAAATTATTATTGTTGTTAATTGTAATAGAGCAAATTTGTGGTTCTTGGCGATAGCGTATTTTGGCTGTAGTTATTATTCCTTGAGTTAATTCTTTATTATTAATCCAGTGGCAATTAGTAGCGCGTAATTTTTTAGTAAATAACTTAGGATGGTTTTTTCCTGTAGCCACTATTAATTGATTGTTATTAAGATTTTTGTCTATTACATACCAAGGTTGATGGTGGCCAACATATTCAGTTTGTCCACCAATATTTAATCCTTTGCGTTGACCAATCGTGTAATACATCAAACCATCATGATTGCCTATAATATGGCCAGTTTCTGTAACTATTAGTCCTGGTTTATTTGGTAGATAGTTTTTTAAAAAATTTTTAAATTTACGTTCGCCAATAAAACAAATACCAGTACTGTCTTTTTTATTGTAGTTATTAAAACCGATTTCTTTGGCAATTTTTCTTACTTGCGGTTTAGTTAATTCCCCTAAAGGAAATAAGCAATCTTTTAATTGTTCTTGAGATAGGGCATGTAGAAAATAGCTTTGATCTTTATTTTGATCTAGGGCAGCTAATAAATAACTTTCATTATTTTTTTTAAAAATTCTAACATAGTGACCGGTTGCTATAAAGTCAGCTTGTAATTTTTTAGCGTAATCTAAAAATACTTTAAATTTAATTTCTTTATTACACAAAACATCTGGATTAGGAGTTCTACCGGCTTGATATTCATTTAAGAAGTTTTTGAATACTTTGTCCCAATATTCTGCAGCAAAATTTACTTTATATAATTTTATGTTTAATAGATCGCATACTTTTTGAGCGTCTTCTAAATCTTTAGTGGCGCTACAATAATTGGTAGAAATATCGTCATCTTCTTCCCAATTTTTCATGAATACGCCAGTTACATTAAATCCTTGCTGTTTTAATATAAAAGCAGCTACAGAGGAATCTACTCCACCAGACATTGCTACTATTACAGATTTATTAACCATATATGCACCCTTACCTTAGCTTGTAGGTTAGGGTTTTAATAATAGCAATATTGTCTTTAATCTTCTAGTTCTATATCGGGAGGTTCAATGGAATTTACAGGATTATCCCAGTTTTCAGGATGAATTACTTCTTCTTTATATTCTGATAAATCTTCTTTTGGTAGTTCATATGCACCAGACCAATCTTCTGGGGCTGCTATTTCTATAGAATGATATTCATTCCATACATCTAACTCTATTTCTTCTATTTGACCGTCAAAATATTGAATTTCAATGAGATGTTCGTCGCTATCTATTGCCACAATTTCAAAAATATCGGATAACTTGGAAGTTCTGTACCATTGTCCGATTATAGGTTCACATTGGTTAGGCATAATAATTTTAACCTTTTTTATCTAAATATAGTTCATAGATTAAAATAAATATTTGTAATTACTGCTAATATTTAAAGTAATGTTGGTTAGATTTAAGGGTTATAGGTATGATGGTTGTTATAATTAGCATAATAGCGATATTTTCTATTTTAGGGCTTTTAGCTATTAGGGGATCTTTTTATAGTTGGTTGCTTTTTTTATCCATCATAACTATTACTTTGCAGTTTACCAAAGTATTGCCAGAATGGAATGTTATTTTACTTTGGGGAATGGTTTTTACTGGTATAATGTTTTCAATAGACAGTATAAGGCAAAAACTATTTTCTAAACATTTGTTACAATTATTAAAAGATAAATTACCAGATAGCCTAGATTTTAACAGTATTGGGCAAGAAGAAATCCCGATGGTAGATGGTGACGTAGGGATTGAAGCGGATCTATTACGTGGTAACTTAAATTTAAGAGCATTATTACAAGCTTCAAGCTCTGAATTGACTGCAAAAGAAAAAGCATTTTTAAATAATCAGGTGGAAGCATTATGTCAGATGTTAAGTCATTGGAAAATTAGTCAAGATAAGTTAAAGTTACCGCCTCAAGTTTGGGAATACCTAACACAACACAAGTTTTTTGCTATGAATGTACCTATTGAATTTGGTGGGTTAGGATTTTCTTCAAATGCCAGATTTGAAATAGTACAAAAGATTGCTACACGTAGTATTACTGTGGCAGTTACAGTTATGGTGCCAAATTCTATTGATTTAGCAAAATTGTTATTAACTTATGGTACTAAAGTACAACTAGAAAATTATTTACCTAAACTTGTAACAGGTGAATATATACCTACATTGGCATTAGATGCTAATCAAAACAGTGGTGTTGTGTGTTACCAAAAATATTTAGGTCAAGAAGTATTAGGGGTGCGTTTAAATTGGGACGAAAGTTATATTCCTTTAGCTCCAATTGCAACTTTGCTGGTTTTGTCAATAAAATTGTCTGATCCTAATGATTTTCTATGTTCCAACAAAAAAGATCTAGGAAAAAACATTTGTTTGGTTCCAACTAATTTGCCAAACATTTTTAATAATCTTAAAAAGCCAGCAGTTCATCAAGATTTTTTAAATGGACCAACTACAGGTATGAATGTATTTGTGCCATTGGACTTTATAGTTGGTAGTAAAGAGTTAATCGGTCAAAGTTGGAATAGAATGATTGACTGTTTATCTATAGGTAAAGATATGTCTTTTTTAGCATTAAGTGTGGCAATTAGTAAATTATGTTTAAAAAATATAAGCGCTCATTCCATAGTTCGCACTCAAATGGGGTTGCCTATAATACAATTTGCTAAAACCAAGGCTAATTTAGCTAAAATAGGTGGCTATAGTTATATGTTAGATGCTGTCAGAAGTTTTGTATTATCGCCAGAGAGAGTTAAGAACTGTCCTGTTGTGGTTATAGCTATGGTTCGAGATCATATAACCGAAATTAGTAAAAAAATTGTTGATGCTACGGTAGATATTTATGGTAGTAATGTTACTCTTGGGATTAAGAATCATTTGACTATGAGTTATCAAAACGTATTAGCTAGCGTTAAGATATTCGATGTAAATATTTTACAAGTTATACATAAATGTCATCCATTTTTACAATCAGAATTAGAGGCTATTAAGGTTCAAGATATAGGGTTATTTGATCATTGTTTTTTTGCGCATATATCATATGCATTAAGTAATTTTGCAAAAATGTTGTTGCATATTGGTACTAATAAATTGTTCTGTCAAACATCAGAAGATATAGAAAAATCTTGTGAGGATTTAAATTTATTTAGCGTTATGTTGTCTTGTTTAGTTGAATTGTCGTTATTAAAACTAGATGTTTTATTGAAGCAGAATGAGCAATTGTCAAGAAGATTATGGGATGTTTTTAGGCACTTATGTATGGGTTGTGCTGTTATTAAATATTATAACGAAGGTCAAAACAAAAAAAATCCAGATGAATTGTATTTTGCTAGTTGGGGTTTACAGGTATGTTTGTATAATATTCAACAAGCAACAGTAGAATTATTACAAAATTTCCACAATAAATTTTTAGGTAAATTAATATATTTATTAATTTACCCGTTTGGTAAAAAATATAAAATGCCCAATGATGAACTGGAATATAAAATTAGCAGTATTGTAACAAAAAATTCAGATATTAGAACTAAATTATTGTCCGGTTGTTATATCTCATCAACAGACAATTTAGAAACAGCATTTAAAAAATTATTAAATATTGAAATGCTGGAGCAAAACAATCTAAAAAAAGAAACTTTAACAGAATTAGAAACTAATTTAATAAAAGAAGTAGAATTGGCTGTTAAAAATGCGACAGTAATTGATGAATTTAGTACCTAAAAAATAAATTCTACATAGCTATTGACTTACTAATATTCTTGTGGCCAAATATTTATATGTAAATTAATAAATTTTCCTCGTAATTTAACAATTAACAATTAACAATTAAGGGATAATAGTTATGCCACGGAAAACAGATAAACGTATACGATTAATAGAAGCAGCGATGGTTTTAATTCACCAACAAAGCTTTAACTTGACTACATTAGCCGATATCGCTCATAAGGCGGATGTTCCTCTTGGGAATGTTTATTATTATTTTAAAAAGAAAGAGGATATAGGGGAAGCAGTTATAGAAAAATTAGCGGCTACACTTAGCGAAATGCTAAAACAGTTAGATGAGATATCGCAACCTCTAGATAGATTAAAAGCTTTTATAAGGACCAGTATAGTTAATGAAAACCTAGAGCAAGTTGCTCGTTATGGTTGTTCTATTGGTGGCTTATGTCAAGAATTAAGTAAACAAAGCGGACAATTAGCAGATCGTGCAGCTAAACTATTACATGATATGTTACAGTGGGCTCAAGTTCAATTTAATGCTATTGGGTGTGCGGCGGAATCTGCAAATTTTGCTTTAAGTTTAGTGTCGGGTGTGCAAGGTTCTTATTTGTTGACTCATACTTTTAAAGATCCACAATTTTCTATTCGTCAAGCAGATATTTTATTATCTTGGTTAGATAGAGTTAAAGTTAAACAATATCAAACTACTAAATCTAGCGTAGAAGAAGAAGTATTTGTATAAAACATTTAACATATATGTCAATCCTCCTTTCTTATATTATAATATAAG
>JBEKHL010000057.1:0-9899 GCA_050012295.1 Gammaproteobacteria bacterium | reverse complement strand
CGTTTTATTAATTCACTCCAATTTTTTTTAGCTTGTTTCGAGATATCAATATCGTGAACTTGTTTAAATTGTTTGTACGCACGTTTAGCCTGGAATGCTGCATACCATAAACCAAAAAATCGATGTTTTGGTTGTATACCATTTGCTATTACAACACATGCAGAAGAATCACTATTGTATAAGTCAACGTGTTGTTTACCAACAACATCCCTGGAAAGTTTTTCTGACAGTAATTTTTCTATAGCTTCTATACATTCAATATTTAAAGCAGGGTTTTGTTCTCTTGCTAAAATATTTTGTAATACCCAATCTACGTAAATTTGACCATTATCACCATTAAAACCGTTAAACAGCATTAATGCATTAGTATAAGCACCTTCTGGTAATAGTTCTATAGGTGTAATAGGATCTATATGAGAATAAATTATAAATCTTTGGGCAAGGCAAGAAGTTATGCTGCTATTTCTAAATGTCGCACCTCGATATGCTGGTAAAAAAGCATACGTACAACGATTAAATAATGGTAGCAACTGATCTTTTGGAACATCAACATGAATTTCCATAGGCAGATCTGGAATAATGGTTGGATCGTTATTATAGTTACATAATAATTTTTTTAATTCTGTTGTTGTAGTTTGTGATTTTATTTCACTTAGTTTGGTTGGGTATAATGTCATCATTAGGCGCTTCAATTCTTTAGCTCCACCAGGATTATCTTGAACCGTACCAACTACTAATACTTTTTGATCTGTAATGTTTTTTTGTTTCAACATTGTTGCTAACAGTATTACTAATCCTAATCCTTTACCTACCCGAATCATACCAAAAGAAATAATATTTTTTTCTCGATTTTGTATTGGAACAGTTAGTAGTTGTTCTATAGTTGGCAATACTGGAACAATAGATGCCTGATTTATTTTTGATTTTAAACTTTGATCTGCAAAAACGTAAGCCACGTCTTTATCATTTGAATCTAGAAAAATAATCTGATCAGCTACACTTAAAATTTTTAACCCATTAGCAATATTAATAGTACTATCTTTATTGTTAATTAATTTTGCAAATTCTATTGCTGTTATAATAATCTTAGCTTTATTTTTTTCCTTAAAAGCTCTTAACCCTTCGGATGTAAATGCCATCCCTGTTCGTGGTGGATTAATCATTACATGTAAAACTGGTTCTATATCGGCACGTTCTTCGATGTGTGCATAAATTTCTTGTTCTTTGAATAATCCACTTATACGACATACTTGTTCAGGTAGTAATTTACTAGATTCTTCATAAATAGCTTTTGCGTAATCTATGTCACCAGTATTGTCTTGTTCATCTTGTGGATCTATATGTGCAGTAGAAATAAATACTTTAAATTTGTGAGTTTTCATAATAAATATTTTTAATTTTTTTTTTGTTATTGTAATTTTCTGCAATATTACAAAACTAGCAATATAGTTGCAAGTTTATTGTTATAACAATTAATTTTATATATCATATTACTTTATAATCTTACAATTCAAAGTTAGGAAGTCAGTTATGTTAAACAAGATAAAAGTAATGCTCACTAGTTTTATAGTTATGGTGGGTACATTTAGTGTTTTTATAGAGAATGCGTTTGCTGGAACAGGAGATTCTGCTAAACAACCTGGTATGAGCGGACAAATAATTATGATAGCCGTGTTGCTGGGTGGTATGTATTTTCTAATGATTAGGCCTCAAAGTAAGCGCGCTAAAGAACATAGTAATTTATTATCTGGCCTAGTTAAGGGTGACGAGGTAGTAACTACTGGTGGTTTGGTTGGTAAAATAAATAAAATAGTTGATCAATTTTTAATATTAATTATTGCTGAAGGAGTCGAAGTTACTGTACAGAAGCAAGCAGTTTCCTTTGTATTACCAAAAGGTACACTTAAGTCAATATGACGATTAAGTTTAATATTTGGCAATATAGAAAACATATATTATTAGTCACAGTTATTGTTTTTAGCTTTATTTATGCACTACCAAATATATACGGGGAAGATCCTTGTATACAAATTGCACTAGTGCATAAAATTGCCAACAATAGTAATAAAGTTGTTCTACAAAGCAATCCTAAAGATCTTATTCAAAACATTACTAATGAATTAATTAGTAAAAATTTAAGGTTTAAATCCATAAAAACAGATAATAATAACAATATTACCGTACATTTTGTTAATACAGAAATACAATTAACAGCTAAAGATAGTTTACAAGAATTATTAGGTGAACAGTATAATGTGGTATTAAATTTAGCTGCAGGCATGCCAAATTGGTTAACTTATTTTGGTGCAAAACCGATGAAGTTAGGTTTAGATTTGCGAGGTGGTATAAGGTTTTTAATGAACGTAGACGTTCAATCAGTAGCTGCAGAAAATAAAAATTATATTGTAGAACAAACTATTGAGATTTTACGTAACCGTATTAATGAATTAGGCATTGCTGAAGCTGCTGTTCAACGTCAGGGTTCTAATAATATTATAATAGAGTTGCCAGGGGTACAAGATATTGTAAGAGCTAAAAATATTTTAGGGAAAACTGCTACCTTAGATTTTGTTATGGTAGACGAGAATAACATGGCAGGCATAGGCAATAGGGCGTTAAAAGATCGTTTTGGTAGAACAGTTTTTGTTAAGAAAAAAGTAATTTTGACAGGTGATGCAATAATAGGGGCTACTTCGGAATTTGATCCGCGTGATCATAAACCAGTAGTGTCCTTACGTTTGCGTAATAAAGGTATAAATTTTTTTAAAAAAACTACTATGGAAAACATTGGTAAAACAATGGGAATTATTTATCGGGAACATAAAATTATCGAAAAAAATTCTGTAAAAACTTCGATAGTTGAAGAAACTGTTATTAGTGTGGCGACTATTCAAAGTGCGTTAGGAAATCATTTTCAGATTAGTGGATTTAATGTGGAAGAATCTAGAGAATTGGCATTGTTATTAAGATCGGGTGCTATGCCATCTACAGTTTCTATTATGGAGGAGCAGATTATAGGTCCTAGTATGGGACAAGAAAATATTAAGATGGGGATGATTTCTGTCGTTCTTGGTTTAAGTTTAGTAGTAGTAGTAATGTTGATATATTATAGTTTGTTTGGGTTAATTGCTAATTTAGCATTACTATTAAACTTAATATTATTAATAGCTGGCATGTCTTTAATTGGAGCAACTTTAACTTTGCCTGGTATTGCAGGAATAGTATTAACTTTAGGTATGGCAGTTGATGCAAATGTATTAATTTTCGAGCGTATTCGCGAAGAAATGCAAAACGGAATAAGCATACTTACTAGTATTAAGCGAGGGTTTGAATATGCATTAGCAACAATAGTTGATTCTAATTTAACTACGCTTATAGTAGGGATCATTTTGTTTTTTATAGGCACCGGGCCAATTAAAGGCTTTGCAGTGGTATTATCTATAGGAATTTTAACCTCGTTATTTACAGCAACTATATGCACTAGCGCCATGGTAAATATGTTGTACGAAGGCAAACATAGATTAAAAAAAATATGGATTGGAATTTAATGGGGATATTATAAAATGGAGTTCTTTAAAAACTCTAAACAACTTAAGATAGTTCGTGATTTTATTGGTGCTAAAAATATTATTTGGTGTTTTTCAGCAGTATTATGTTTAATTGCAATTGTTAGTTTATTTATTAATGGCGTTAATCTTAGTTTAGAGTTTACTGGTGGCATGCAATTAGAGGTGCGATTTCAAGTACCAACTACTGTAAATATTATAACAACTAAATTAGAAGCAACAAATTTCAAATCTCCAAAAATACAAAATTATGGTTCAACTAAAGATTTTTTAATAAGATTACAAGAGCAAGATAATGAGATTGCCAAAAAAGTAATAGCTAGTTTAACTAGCCCGGATAATATTGTTGAACTTAGAAAAATAGAGTATATAGGCTCTGAAGTTGGAGAAAAGTTATTAGAGCAAGGTGCGATAGCCGTGTTAATAGCAATTTTTGCTACTATGGTATATATTGCCTTAAGGTTTGAATATCGATTAGCTATTAGTGCGGCAGTGACATTATTGCATAATGCAATAATTGTATTAGGTTGCTTTTCTATAACTAAATGTGAGTTTGATTTGGCAACCTTGGCGGCTATTTTAGCAGTTATAGGCTATTCGCTTAACGATACTATAGTTATTTTCGATAGGGTACGAGAAAATTTTCGTAAATATCATAAAGAAACTACTAAAGAAATTATTAATATTGCAATTAATCAAACTTTATCTAGAACTATTATGACTTCTTTTTTAACTTTATTAGTGGTTGTAAGTTTATTATTAGTTGGAGGTAAAAGTTTATTTGGTTTTGCTCTTGCATTAACAATAGGAATTTTAATAGGTACTTATGCCTCGATTGGGGTTGCAGGTTCTGTAGCTTTACAAATGGGTTTAAGTAGACAAGATTTTTTAAAAAAACAGTAAGAGCTTTCGGTATTCTAAAATTAAAAAGCTGTAAACTCGCCCCTTTGGGGCTCAAACAACAGCCTTTTAATTTTTAGAACACCGAAAACTCTTGTGCATTTAGTATGTTCTAAAATTAAATAAATATAAAAGAGGTTTTGTATTATGCATCCATACTTAAATATTGCAGTTAAGGCTGCTAGACTTGCCGGAAAAATTATTGTTGATGCTTATTTGCACCCAGGTTCTTTTGGGGTGGCCAAAAAGCCCACATCAACATTAGGGTTAGATTTTGTAACAACTGTTGATCGTGCTTGTGAAGAAACCATTATTAAAACTATTTTGCGTGCTTATCCAGAACATAATATTAAAGCTGAAGAATCTGGAGAACAATTAAATAATTCCGAAATTACTTGGGTTATCGATCCGTTAGACGGTACTTTAAATTTTATTCATGGATTTCCTTTTTTTGCAGTTTCTATTGGCATTTTAAATGGAGAACAAATTGAACATGGAGTAATTTATAATCCTATTTCTGCTGAATTGTTTACTGCAAGTAAAGGTTCTGGCGCCCAGTTAAATAACAAACGGATCCGTTGTTCAGAAAATAACAAACTTAACGAAAGTTTTTTAGCAATAGATATTAATTTATTGTTGCAGCGTCATAATAAATTATCAAAAATAGAAAACTTCTTGCCAACAAGAGGTTTGTGTCGAGATCTAGGATCGGCAGCGTTACATTTAGCATTTGTAGCTTCAGGTAGATTAGATGGTTATTGTGATATTAATTTAAAACCGTGGGATATGGCCGCAGGTGCTTTATTAGTACGTGAATCTGGAGGATATATTACTGACTTTGGCGGTAAAACAGAGTTTTTAACTACTGGTAATGTGGTAGCAGCTAATCAAAAAATTCAAAAACAATTATTAGATATTATTGTTAGTTAATTATGATTAAATCTTTAAGAGATTTTTTGTGTTGGGCAGAAAAATTATTTATAGCTAATAAATTATATTTTGGGCACGGTACAGAAACTGCTTGGGATGAGGCAGTATTTATCGCTAGTTATGTTTTAGATTTAGATTTATATAAAGAAAGTTTAGAAGATAGATTATTAACGAATAAACAACTTACAAAATTACAAAAAATTGCTTTAGCTAGAATAGAGCACAAACAACCATTAGCTTATATAATTAAAACTGCATGGTTTGCTGGAAAAAAATATTATGTAAACAAAAATGTAATTATTCCTAGATCGCCGATTGCTGAATTAATTAATAATAAATTTAAACCGTGGTTTACTTCATCGCCAAGCAGAGTTTTAGATTTATGTACCGGTAGTGGTTGTATTGCAATAGCTATTTTTCATGCTTTAATTGCTGAAAATCCACAAATTAGTATAGATGCCAGCGATATATGTTCTAAGGCTTTAAAAATTGCTAAAAAAAATTTAGAGTTACATAATGTATTAAACAAAATTAATTTAATTAAATCGGATTTATTTAATAATATCCCAAACGATAATAATCATAAATATGATTTAATTATTAGCAATCCTCCATATGTTGATCAAAAAACTTTTGATCAATTACCAAAAGAATTTTATTTTGAACCAAAAAAAGCATTGTTAGCCGGTATAACTGGATTAGAGTTAGTAATTAAAATTTTAAATAATGCTAATCAATTTTTATCTGAAAATGGTATTTTAATAGTAGAAGTAGGAGTTAATTGGAAAAAATTAGCTAAATTATATCCAAAAATAAACTTTATGTGGTTAGAATTTAATAATGGTGGAGAAGGAGTGTTTTTATTAACTAAACAACAGCTAGTTAGGATCCGCTTTATTTAATCTCAGTTGGATTTGGTTTTTGTTTACTTTCTACTTGTTTTTTTAACACCTCACTAGCTTTAGTTGCAGCTCCTTCCATTGGGGCGATAGCTTGTTTAGATTGTTGATCGAAGCTTTGTTGAGTTTCTTTAACGCTAGAAACATCGGTAGGTTCGCCGGTAACACCAATCCAACGTAAAACTTTGTCTGGTAATTGATAAATTAAAGCATAACATTTATTTACTAAAGTTATTATAAAAGCAGTATATAGGATGATTATTACTATCCAAGAAAACATACTAGAGCCTGTTTGGGCTTGTATTGTTGCATAACTAAACTCAAAACCTAAATTTACCATGCTTACGGTTGCTTTAAAAAGTTTGGCACCAAAAATTAAGCCAAAAATCATTAATATTGGTTTTAAAAATATATTAGCTATAATGCCTAAAGCTGGAACTATTTTACCGAGCTCATCTTGTGCTGGAGCAATTAATCCTAATGCTACAATTGGAGCTGCAATTATTGCTTCTATAACCAACATAAACCAACTTAAAGCAGAGACTATAAATATCATATATGGAATCATTGGGGTATATATAGCTAAACTTGCACCTATTCCCCATGTTATACCAACAAAAGCTATAATTGCTGGCAACAATCCAACTAAAAAACCTAAGTACTTGGTGTCAATTTTTTGCTCAGCAGTGTATTTATTTATATCAAATTCATTAAATACCCCAATGATCATAGAACCCCAGCAAGCTTCTGCTCCCTGCATTAACTGCATTCCAAACGCGGCAATAGATATTAATGGATCGCTCTGTTCTTTAAACAACAGATTTTGAAATTCAAATTTATCGTTGGTTAACGTGTTTATAATAGTATCTATAGTTGTCGGATCAACAGGACATTTTTGATCTGGATATAAGCTTTCCTTGATAGCGTTAAATCCTTCTTTAATCTCAGCAAAACTTTTTAGTTTTAGTTCTTTGATATAGGATAAGTAGTGATTTTTAGCTTCTTCAGAAAAATTAGGTGGTATATCTAATTTATTTTTAAAATTTTCAGGTTCTTCGAATAAACTATCAATATTAAATGGGTGATTATTTCTTATAGCATCTGCGTATGGTTTAAAAGAAACAGAGCTAATGCTTAAACTAGCCCTATCTATTACTGCAGGAAACCAGGTCCAATCAAACGGATCCGATTGCGTTGAGGTTGGTATATTTAAAGCAGTAGATAGTAAATGAGGGGTTGTTTGCTGGTTAAACAAATAATAAAATGAACCAGCGGTAATCCAGCCAAAATGTTCACCTTGACTAATAACAGTTTCTGGTAAGAGTGGGTTTGTTATGTTGAGGTGAATTCCTAGGGTAGCCATAACATGTTCTTTTAGTAATTTAGACATTGATTTTTGATAACCAACTACTGCGTGCCTTAAGATACCTTTATGGGTAACACTACTAGGTAAAACTATAATTCCATTTTTTTGTTCGTTGGCTTTAGCTATATCTGTAGCTACTGGAAGTATGTTAGCCATCATTTGAATTAAAGCATCTTTTTTAGCTTGATGTGCTATAGAGACGATTTTGTCTTTTTGGGCAGGAAGTAATGGTATTTTGCTACCATCAGGATTAGTTACATCGTCATCATCATCGTTTAATGATGTATTAATATTTAATTCACCACACATAGATTGTCTGGCATTAATTTTAGGATCGTTAGCACCAAATCTTAAAGTTTCGGATATAGTATTAGCAGAAGAGTTATGTGCAAAATTAACAAAACTAGCGGTTATTGGAACGTTTAATGAGCGAGTATTAGTTTTATTTTTAATAATTTCTACGCAAATTAAATTATTAAGTAAAGTCTTACTAATAATGGTTCCATTATTTATTAAACTAATATTATAAGTTACCAGATCATCTTCTGCTTTAATGTTTTGAGTAACACTAATCCCATTTGCTAAATTAACTAAAACAAAATTCCAAATTTTATCTGCAGCGCCGATCCCATTTAGTACAACCCACATCAAGGTAACTTGCAGTAAAGAATAACCAGAACCAGGAACTGGGGCTAATAATAATAATCCAAGCGTAGAGCGTAATGGGATCCATACGGAAGACCATTTTTTCCCCATTACTTGTCCTTCTTGAGCGGTATTAACAGTAGAAATAACGCTTACATAAGACAGTACCACGATTGCTACCGACAAAACTATTCCATTAAAAATTTGAAATAAATGGCTTAAAAATGGGCTGGCTTCTGGGTGTAACCCTAAATTAATGCTACCGATGCTACCACCAAATACCATGCCTAAATATTCTATAGATTTATCGGTATGTGGCGGGTTAAATATTGCGGCGAAAGCTTGTTCTGGTAATAGACATAAAACAATAGATAATATTGGCAACCAAAACAACTTTATTGTTTTGATTAATTTATTCGTTGAATTTATTGAATTTAATGTAATCAATTTGTTTTTAAGCATTTAAAATTTAAGCATAATTAGCATATATCTTAGTATTTAACTATAAATTTATAAATATCTACAAATAATAGACTATATATTATATATATTCTTAATATTTTAATATATGTGTAATTACAAATGAGGTGCTTATAGTTATGTCAGGCGAATTACCAGAAGACCCAAAACTTAAAGCTGTTTCTGCTAGCCCAGTACTTAAAACGGCAGTCGTTCCAGCGTCGCCTGGTCCTTCTATAGAAATACAATCAAAAGAAGAAACAGAAGAAAGTAGTGAGGCAACGGTTAGAGCTAATACTAATGAGGTAAAACCACCACCTGTTCTTATGAGCCTACCAACAAATACGCAGACAGACAATATTGGTACGATTATTAAAGAATTCACAGAAGCTACAATTGGTGTGGTGCATAATTTGACAAAAAAATTAATAACACGAAATCCAGAAATTAAACTAAAAGATAGTGTGGAAGATTGTTCAAAAGCCACACAAGATGACAAACCTAAGAGAAACAAGCTTTAAAAGCTATGCCAGCTCCAAAACCACCAACAGTATCACCAAAACCAAATCCATCGGCTTCGGTTTCAGACGCAAAAGCAGATCCATCGGTTGCGGTTTCAGAAGGAAAACAACAAGCAAGTGTAGAAATTGGCGAACCTAAAAGCCAACCAAAAACCGCAGTGCCTGCTAATGATGAAGAGGAGGGAAGTGGGGCAACAGTTAGAGCAGAGCCTAAAGAACCTGTTCCTTTGCCAACGTTGTCTAAGGGCAATACCGATGGAAGTGATATAGGTAAAGCATTTCAAGCTATGTTTGAAAATGTTGGGGCAGGGATACTGAATGTCGGTAAGCTAATTAACTTTGCTAGAAAAGGTGGTACTCTTGTAAATGAGGACTCTTTGTTACGTACGCTGATAGATAAAATCAAAGGAAACACATTAAAAGATAGTGTAGAAGGTGCTGCAAAAGACGGAGAAGCTAAAGTAGAAGGTAAAGAAGCAAAAGCTTCTGATACTCCTACATTACAGGTTAAGTCTGCACACCCCGCACCTAAACCAGAACCAGGTGAGCATTCTGCGAAAAAGGCTCCCCACCCAGAACCAGGAGGACATCCTTCTCCAGCAGTTGATCCTAA
>JBEKHL010000056.1:0-9913 GCA_050012295.1 Gammaproteobacteria bacterium | reverse complement strand
GAAAATTTATCTGAAAACATTGAGTTTTCTAATGATCATATAGTTATAGATAATTTTAAAATTAAGTTATTGGATACTATTGTGCAAACCAAGTTTAATTGGAAACAAGATTATTTAATTATAGAAAGTCCAAATTTATTTAAAGCTAAAATATTATTAGAACATAAAAATAAAATTGTTAATAATGATTTTGATCTAACTATAGAGGAATTATTTTTATTTGGTAACAGTTTAGGAAAAATAAGATTTATTAAAGACCATCTAACAGATAATATTTATTTTGAAGCAGCTAATGCTAGCGGAACATTATTGCTTAGCGATTTTAAATCTGGAGATTATGTAATTAATTTTAATGAGTTAAAGATAGCTGTTGATCATGATAAAAATGCCCATAAAGATAACAATTCAAAAAATATTAATTTATTGTCAAAAATAAAAAAAATTAAGTTTAATTGCAAAAATTTTTATGTAAACAACGTTAATTTAGGAGAAATAAATTCTGTATTTACTGAAGGACATGGATTGCAAATTATCGGAGAGGTTGAAACTAAAAAATTTAGTAATGCTTTTAAAAAATTTAACATGAATAGTAAGATAATACAAAATGGGGCCGGCATTATAAAATTTAATTTACAATGGCCAGATTGTTTACATGAAATTTCCTTAAATAACGTTATTGGTACGTTAAACTTAGATATAAAAAATGGAATTATAACGGGTATAGAGCCAGGGTTAGGTAGAGTTATTGGATTGTTAAGTGTAGAAAATATTCAACGTAGATTACAACTAGATTTTAGTGATGTAACAAATGCAGGGTTTTCTTTTGACCAACTAAGTGGCACCTTAAATATTAATTCTGGAGATATAAAAGCAGATCATATAATTATTCTAGGTCCGTCCGCTAAAATTAAAATTACAGGCAGGATGGTTTTAGCTTCTAAACAATTAGATTTGTTTACTGAAGTAACTACTAAAATTGGAGCTACTTTACCATTAGCTGTCGCTATAGCTGCCGGTAATCCGGTAGTTGGAGCTGCTATATGGCTATTTGATCATGTCTCTGGTGCTAAGATGACTGAGTTTAAAGTACAAAAATATAAGATTATTGGTACTTGGGAAAAGCCAGAAGTTATAAAATTATAAAAAGCAACAATTTGCTAAACTTGCTTATAATTATAAGTATTATGAAAATAAAGAGAAAGATAATTATTAACGCTATAGTTATTAGTTGGTTTTCGATTATAGTTGCTGGTAGTTTAATGTTATGGCGTTCAGAAAAGTTGGGGGCAAAATTTTTATTTGATACCGAAAGAGAACGATTAACTAGTGTTAGATACTTTAAATCTCAACAAGTAGTCAAATACTTTAAAGATCTGGCTGACTATATAGTAATTTTGGCAAACAATCAAACAACAGTTAGTGCTTTACAGGGTTTTTCTAAAACATTTCCAAAATATTTGTCAGAAGCTACGCCTTTATCTTCTGGGTATAAAAGCCAAGTAATTAATCAATATCTTGGGGATTTTGTTGAAAAATATAAATATTATAATATTGGTAAAACTGTCGATGTACAAAAAATATTGAATTTAATTTCAGAAGAAGGATTTTCTTTACAATATAGATATATTTTTGATAATCCATATCCTTTATCAGAAAAAGATCAATTAAATACGGTAGAAGATGGTAGTCAGTATAGTTTGATGCATGCTAAATATCATCAAGCAATGGTGGAGCTTAAGCAACAATTTGGTTTTTATGATCTTTTTCTAATAGATCAAAAAGGTAATATTGTTTATACAGTTGATAAAGAGGTAGATTTTACTACATCTTTAGTTAATGGCCCATATGCTACATCTAATTTGAGTGAGGTATTTAGACAAGTGATGGCTTCTGATAAACCGCGCTTTATTGCTATAGCAGATTTTGCGCCATACCTAGCATCTTATGATGAACAGGCAGCTTTTATAGGTACAGCAGTATTTGATGATATGGGCAATAAATTAGGGGTGCTAGTTGGACAATTGTCAGTTGATGTTTTGAATGGCATTATGGCCTACGATGGAATAAAGTTAGATAAAACTGGACTAGGGAAATCAGTAAACTCTATAATTGTTGGTCCAGACTATAAATTAAGAACAGATAATAGATATTTTTTAGAGAATAAACAGAGTTTTTTAGAAGCATTAAAAAATTCTAAAACAGATCAGAATATTATTGATTTAATTAAAGTTAAAAATTCTTGTATTGGTATTTTATCAATTAATACTTTATCAGTTAAGCAAGCTTTTGCCGGTAAAGATGGGTTCGAAGATTATATTGATTATAGAGAAATACCAGTGATGGGTAGTTTTGCTCCATTGCCAATTCCAGGGTTAAATTGGGTAATTGTGACTAAAATAGATAAAGCAGAAGCATTCTATGGAATTAAAATGTTAAAAGAAAAAATTTTGTACGACGGAATGAACATAGCTATTTTTATTGCTATAGTTGCTGTATTATTGGGCGTAGTTACGGCTAGTAGTATTGTTAAGTCGATCTATAAAATCACGGATGAATTAAATGATATTGCTCAAAGTAGAGATTTAACTAAACGGTTATTAGTACCAAAAAATAGTGAATTTACTGTAATGGTTAATGCCGTTAATAATTTTATTGCTAGTGTTCAACAGGCTTTTAAAAATATACAAGATACTGTAGTTAGTAAATTACAAAAACCTAACTTAGAGCCGGCGTCTATTAAAAAAGATGTTTTTGACTTGGTAGATCAGATTAATGATCTATCCAAAGAGTTTAAAATTATAGAAGATCAAAATGATCGAATTAAGTATTGGTAATTGCGGAAAAATAGTGTAAGTTATACTATTGTAAGTTAATGATTTATGATAAATGTTAATTTTTTTAATTAAGGGGTCTTTAATGAAAGCTAAAAGTGTAAAAGCTGTAAAAAAAACAACTAATACCAAAAGTAAAAAAACTGTTAAAAAACACCATAGTGTTGTTGCTAAACATAAGCCAACCAAGACTGGTGGTTCATCTTTAATTCGGACAAATGTTAATATGGACAAAGGGCTGCATAGTAAGGCAAAACAAGTAGCAGCTAAAATGAATATTTCTCTTAATAAATTAATTAATACTGCTATTAAAGAACACCTTAAGTAAGAGAACTATATGTACATTAAGAGCTCAAATTTAAATGGTGATTTAAAATTTGCTAGTAAGTTAATTAATGAGTTTCTGAATATGGATCCTATAAGTAAATCTCAATTAAACAATGGCTTTATTCAATCGATGATAGAGCCATTTTTAGGTAAAAGGGAACAGTTTAATAAAATACTGGAAGAAGAGATTAGCGCACTGTAACTAAAGCTCCAAATATTGGATGGTCAAAATAATATACTTCTTTAGATTTTATTTTTATAGATTTAGTTAAACGGTTATTAGCAAATATTCCATCAAAAGCTATGTTAAATGCATTATTACGCGCTGGTGTTGGAGTAATAGTTAAGGTTCCTATAAAATCTGGCGAGTTAATTAAAAATTTCTTATTTTTTTGTGATGGCAATAAATTATAGTGTTTTGTAGCATGTAAAATAATTTTGTAATTTTGGTTGTGGTTTAATTTATTATATTCGTGCGATAAGAATTTTAGTGGGGTTGTTGTATCAAAAAAATCTGTACTGTGAGTTTTGTTTAATTCTCCGATATGTTCTGAAAAAAATTCTTTAGACTCGTTGGAGTTTGAATTGTTTTTGTGTAGATTTTCAAAAATAATTATTTCTATATTTGTACCAGTAGACTCTAAATCTTCTTCTGCTATAGCGTTATTGATTGCCGATATAAACCCTAATAAAATTAAAAATAAATTAAGCATATTCTACTAAAGAAGGAATTTGAACATTAATATTATAATCTTTACTGTAATCAACATTTGCCATATTAAAACCAAATAACTTGTAAAATTCTTCCCTATATCCAGCTAAATCAGAAATATGTTCTATATTTTCTGTAGTTATAGTATTCCATAATCTAGAAATTTCTTCTTGTACGTCTGTTCGCATTTCTAAATCATCTATTCGAATTCTTCCGGCTTGATCTAATAAATGAGTGTTATCATTATTATATAGATGATCAATAAATAACCTAGATATTTGTTCTATACAGCCTTCATGAATATTTTTATTTTTCATAACCTTATATAACAGAGAAATATACAAAGGTACCACTGGAATTGCTGAACTAGCTTGAGTAACTAATGCTTTATTAACTGAAACAAAAGCCCGACCATTGTATTGATTAATTAAAAAATTATCAATTTGTTTAATAGTTTGTTCTAAATGTTCCTTGGCACGACCAATAGTACCATTTCTATATATAGGGTAAGTCATAGATGGACCAATATATGAGTAAGTTACAATTTTACAATTATCTGCTAATACCTTGGCATTATGTAGATAATCTACCCATAATTGTAGATCTTCTCCACCCATAACTTTAATAGTTGCTGTTATTTCTTCTTCTGAGGCAGGAGGAATTTCTACGTTAATTATTTTACCGGTAGGTATGTCTATAGTGCGATCTTTATAAGATTGTCCAATTGGCTTTAATACAGAATTGTAAATTTTGTTTGAGTTTGGATCGGTGCGACGAGGTGATGCTATACTATATATAATTAGATCTACTTTATTGTTCCAGTCTTTTTTAATTAAATCTAGAGTTTGTTGCTTTACGTCAGTTGAAAAGGCATCGCCATTAATACTTTTAGCATACAAACCGGCTGTCTGAGCTTTTTGTTCAAAAGCGGCAGAATTATACCAACCGGCAGAACCAGTTTTGGTTGATAAAGCACTTCTTTCAAAAAACACGCCAATGGTTTTAGCTTTAGCAGCAAAGCCAGCTACAATTCTACTAGCTAAACCATAACTAGTTGATGCCCCTATAACTAATACTCGATTAAATTTATTAGTTAATGTATGAGTTTTATTTTGTACATATGCGATTTGTTGTTCTACATTAGCAGCACAGCCATTTGGATGAGCTGTGGTACAAATAAATCCTCTAACTTTAGGGGTTACTATCATAATTGTTCCTTATTAAAAATTTTTTTCTAACTCAAAAGTATTAAAAAATTCAATTTTAGCAGTATCAATTAAATCCTTCTCATAAGATTTTTGTTCTAATTGGGCTTGTAACATAGTTAATTCCTCGCTTATTTGATTGATTGATTGATTTGGCAAGTTTTCTACGTTATGTATGTTTAAAAGCTGTACTATAATAAAATCACCATTATTTAATGGAAAAGCTTTTTGTGTTTTTGGTTTTGATAAAGAAAACACGGCTTTTAATATTTCCGGGTTAATGTTGTGGGCATTTCTGGAAGCTTTGTTAATTAGGTTCCATTCAAGTGCATAAGATTTTACAAGTTTATTAGGATGTGGCGAAGTAAGCAATTCTTTTGCTAAAGTTAATCCTTGTTGTTTTGCTTGCTGTTTTGCTTTAGTCATTTGTAATGTTTGCTTTATTTCGTTATATGCCTCAGATAGTGATTTTTTATTAGCTGGTTGTCGGTCCGTTACTCTTAAAATAATAAAACGATCATCTGCTAACTTTATTAAATTACTGTTTTTATGAAGATTTTTTTCATCAAATGCTGCTATTATTACTTCTTTAAATTTTAGAACACCTTGAGTTGGCCCTTGGTTAGTAAATGGTCCAGCAAATTGTACGGTTAAATTAAATTTGTTAGCAATGTTAGATAAATCTTCGTGTTCAAGGGAGTTATTCTCTATTTCTTCAATTAAATTTTGCAGTGTAGTTTGAGCAAGCTCTTCTTTATAGTTTTCTGTAACTTGAGGTAATACTTCTTCAAAATTTTTAATTTTAGCTTCTCTTTTAGCGATTAGTTGAATAATGTGGTATCCAAATTTAGTTTGTATAACATTAGATACTTCACTAGGATTTTTTAAAGAAAAAGCTGCTTGTTCGAAATTTAGTTCTGTTTCACCTTTGCCAATCCACCCTAAATCTCCGCCTTTAACGGCTGTATCTTGATCTTGGGAGTATTGTTTAGCTAATTTATTAAAATCTTGACCTAGTTTTAATTTAGCTAAAATATCTTCTATTTGTGTTTTAGCGGTGAGGTCATCGCTTTTTTCTGTTGAAATTAAAATATGCTTAATATTTACTAATTCTGGTAGTGTATAAAGATTAAGGTGTTCTTGATAATATTTATTAAGTTCCTCTTGATTTATAGGAATTTGTTCAAGAAATTTATCAGTAGATATTTCTAAATAAGCTATTTTGACTGCTTCTGGTGTTACATAAGAAGTTGGATTATTAATATAATAGTTCTCTATTTCTTTCTCACTAATTTCTTGAGTATTATTTGTTTTGTCAGTAAATTTTTTAAACGGTATCGTTACAAATCCAAAATCTCTAGTTTGATTCAAAGTAGCAATAAAATTATTTATATCAGATTTAGGTACAAAACTAGATAATAACAAACTATTATGGAGTTGTTCTAATAATAAATATTTTCGTAAAAAATATTGATATTCTAGTTCGGTGATAGGGGCATGTTTAAAAAAACTATCGTATTTTTCTACAGAAAACTTACCATCATCTTGGAACATAGGATTATTCTTTACTGTTTGAATTACATGTTCATTGTTGACAATAAAGTTAGAATGTAGCAATCCAGAGGTTATAGCTGATTGATTAATTAATTGTACCATTATTTGAGTTTTAATTTTTTGTGGATCTAAGCCGATATGGCTATAATTTTTTTTGGTAGAATTTAGGTGTCTAATTTGTTCATTATAAATGCTGTTTATTTCTTGTACGCTAATAACTTGATCGTTTACTTTTGCAGCTATTTTATTATTAGAATTACGATTTAATAAATAATCACCAGTACCTAAAAAAAATACTATAGTTATTATGCCGGTAACTCCCCAAATTACTATGCCTTTAAATTTTACTCTAATCCATTCTAACATTTTAATCCCAAATTAAAGCTACTATAAAGAAACGGAGCGGACGGGGCTCGAACCCGCGACCCCCGGCGTGACAGGCCGGTATTCTAACCAACTGAACTACCGCTCCATTTTTATTTCAACACTTATAAATGGGTGCTGAGGGGATCGAACCCCCGACCCTCGCCTTGTAAGGGCGATGCTCTCCCGGCTGAGCTAAGCACCCTATATATTATTTAAATAATGGGTCATATTAATTTTATTTAGATTATTTTTCAACAGACTATTTAGAATTAATACAAACAAATTAATATTTAGACTATTTAGCTTCTTTAACCGCTTCTTTTAGTAATTTACCTGCTTTAAAACCTGGTGTTCTAGTGGCTTCGATAGTAATTTGCGCTCCAGTTTTAGGGTTGCGTCCAATTCTAGCAGCTCTATCTTTAACATAGAAATTTCCAAAACCAACTATAGATACCTGTTCACCTTCTACTAACTTAAGTTTAATTACATCCCAAGTAGCATCTATAACTTTTTTTACAGTAGCTTGGGGGATCTCTAATAAATCTGCAATATCTTTAGTTAGATCAAGCTTATTAATAACTTTGTTGCTCATTTGATTTGCCCTTTTTGTAACTATGGTTTCTGACGAAATAAAATTTATATCAAGTATATATAACTGCGTCAAGTTTCTATTATGGATAAAAAATAAGATTGGCTGTTGACCGATTGGCTAAAACCTTTATAATAATTTTCATTTCCCCGATAGCTCAGTCGGTAGAGCAAGTGGCTGTTAACCACTGGGTCGGCGGTTCGAGTCCGTCTCGGGGAGCCAATTAATGTTCTTATAACATCCACATTCATCCAAAAATCCTTGTAAATACTATTTAATTATGATATTTTTTGTCTAGTAAGTACCCCAAATTTCCATAAAAAGCCAATATTAAAATGGGGTATATTTACGGGGTATGAATACATACCCTAAAGGAGATACCCCAATGAAGCTAACAGATACTAAAATTCGTAAATTAAAACCAAAAGAAAAACAGTATAAAGTAAGCGATGGTAAAAATTTATTTTTAGTTATTACTACTAATGGAGCAAAGTATTGGCGGTATAAATACATCTTCAACGGAAAAGAAAAATCCTTAGCTATAGGGGTCTACCCAAATATTACTCTATCTCAAGCAAGAGAACGAAGAAACGAAGCCAAACAACAACTAGCAAATGGTAATGACCCAAGCTTTATAAAACAAACTATACAAAATAATAAAAAGCAAGCAGCACAAAATAGTTTTGAGGCTATTGCAAGAGAATGGCATGTCAAGTTTTCAACTAAATGGACTAAAGGACATGCTATAACAATAATTAGTAGACTTGAAAAAAATATATTCCCATGGATTGGTAATAGGCCAATATCTGAAATTACATCTATAGAGCTACTAAAATTAATGCATAAAATTGAATCCAGAGGTGCAAGAGAATTGGCGCATAGGGTTTTGCAAACATGTGGGCAAATTTTTAGATATGCGATTATTACAGTTAGAGCTGAAGCAGATCCGTCTGCTGCTTTAAAGGGTGCATTAGAGCCTGTAAAAACTAAGCATCATGCAAGTATAACTAACCCAGAAGAAATAGGTAAGTTATTATGTGTTATAGATAATTATAATGGGTATTTTGTTACAAAATGCGCTCTAAAACTAGCGCCATTGGTATTTGTAAGGCCAGGAGAACTTAGAAAAGCTGAATGGTCTGAATTTAATTTTGATACCGCGGAATGGCGGATCCCCGATATAAAAATGAAAATGAAGTCTTTGCATATTGTACCGCTTTCAACTCAAGCAACAGCTATTTTACGTGAGCTATATCCTTTAACAGGAGATGGAAAGTACGTGTTTCCTGGTATTGTTAATTCATATCGCCCAATGTCAGAAAATACCATTACATGTGCGTTAAGAAGGCTTGGGTATACATCTAATGAAATGACCGCACATGGTTTTAGATCTATTGCTTGTACTTTGCTTAACGAACAAGGTTGGAACAGAGACGTAATTGAACGTCAGTTAGCACATTCTGAACGAAATAAGATTAGAGCTGCTTATAATTATGCTGAGTATCTACCGGAGCGCAAAAAGATGATGCAAGAGTGGGCAGATTATTTAGAAAAATTAAAAAATCAGAGCATGGTAACTAAATAATATTCTGTTTTAGGAAAACAGCAAAACTATTGTCACTAAGATGTCTAAAAAAATTTATCTTGAATATAGTTAATTATTTTCATTATCAATGAATTATGAAGATAAACTTATATAACATGTAGTTTAAAATACAATACCAACGTTATAAAAAATAATGAAACGCTAACATTACAATTGCATTATAAATGCTAATCCAGCTAATTTTATTTTCTATTTAATTGTTACATTCACATTCTTTACACGGTATTACCTCTACTTTGGGCAATTTGATTAGATAACCATGCCTCTATTTCACTCTTGATCCACCCAACAGTTCTAGTACCAAGTGAAATTTGTCTTGGAAAATTGCCTTTGGCAATACGCAAATAAATTGATGAACGAGAAAGACCAGTACATTTTTTTACAGCTGGAAGTCTTAAAATTGTATTTTCCATATAAATTAACCTCTCATTTTTATGCGTTAAATTTTATATTTCTTAAAAAAATAGAAATAAGATTAAAACGATTTCGATCAATACCTAAACAACCAGGTGCACCCATCAATCTAACTAATAAGTCTTGATAAAATTGTACCCATAATTAATATTTACCTTTTTAATTGGATTTTTAGTGTTGCGTTTAGTTCTAGTAAATAGCCGCAGAAATAAATTTTTTCTTTTAATTGCAAAATTAGTTAATCGTTGTTTAGCATTAATGTAATCAGAGGTAATTATATAGTCTTTTCCTAGTAATTTTGGTTTTATA
>JBEKHL010000055.1:0-10350 GCA_050012295.1 Gammaproteobacteria bacterium | reverse complement strand
ACAAAAAAATTCAAAAGTTTCTACCTTCTTCTTTCATATCTTTAATAGATAAACCGTTTAATCGCTGTTTTTTAAACTAGATCTATACTATAGTGTTTGTATATGCGCTCGGAGAGATTCGAACTCTCAAGCTTATTTAGCATACGAACCTGAATCGTACGTGTCTACCAATTTCACCACGAGCGCTGTTGATTAGATTATATATAGTTAAAAAATTATTAAAATATTTCTTTTGAGCGAATATTTAATTTTACAAGGATTAATTAGGACTTATATAGTATATTTAAATGAAGACAATGGATTAATCTAATGGTTGCAGACTATTATATAAATAATTTTTATAAAAAAATAAAATATATAGATCACAATTTTTTAAATTAAGCTATAGTTATTATTATTTGATCATATTTGGTTAGAATTTATAAATTTGAGGGAGATAAAGTATGGGTCTGCAAGTTAATAATAAACCGTTGCCATTAATGGCAGGTTTCTCGTTAATAGAATTAATGATTGTAATAGCAATTATAGGGGTTTTAGCATCTATTGCAGTACCTTCATATGAAAGTTATGTATCTCGTGCTAAAATCAGTCATTTAGTAGCAATGGGTGATGATATTAGAAAGAAAGTTGCAGAGTACCATTCTACAAATGGTAAATTCCCTGGTTCAACTAATTTACCATCAGTCGTGTCGCCTACTGCAGATTTATATATTTTTAGTGCTGCTGCTGGTACTGCTCCAACTATAGCTGGTGCTTATCCCGGCACTACTAGCTCTGGCATAATTGTTAGTAGTGTGAATGATGTTACTGGTGCTGGTACTGTGAGATATAGTATAATTGGATATAATACTGGGTTTCCTATTGGCGATCCGGTATATCAGCTAATAGGTACATTTACTGCTGCAACAGGCTCTACTGCTCCTTCTCTATCTTGGACGTGTAATGTGGGAGTATTATCTGCTGCTACTGTACTTGGAACTGCGCCTTCAGGTGCTACTACTGCTGCTCCTGCTAGTTTTTTACCTCCAAATTGTACTGGAGCTGTACTTACGCTACCTTGATTTAAATTTATTAACGTAGTTAATAAAAAAAGCAGAGTAATCTGCTTTTTTTATTTATAAAGTTTTCAGGTAAAAGCAATTAAAAAAATATCCATAAAAGCTATTTTTTTTAATTATTTTTACGATACTAATAATATATAAATTAAATTAATATAATGATATACACCTAACATAACAAAAAATAGTTTTAATAAAAACTTTATGAATAACAATATATCTGGAGTTTCTAAACATTTAGTAGCTAGTGGGTTATTAACCCAAGATGTTATTGAACAAGCGGTTATTGATTCAACCAAAAAAAATAAATCATTAATTGCTTTTTTAGTGGATAACGATAAAGTTGATACCGGTATTTTAGCTAAAATTATGTCAGAAGAATACGGTATACCGTATTTTGATTTAAATGCTTATCAAATTGCAAGTATGCCAGTCGTAGATATTAAGCCTGCAGTTATGGAACAGCATAAAATATTTCCATTATTTAAACGAGGTAATTATTTATTTATTGCTGTTTACGATCCTTCAAATTTACAAATACTAGAAGATATTAAATTTCAAACTAATTTAAGTGTAGAGCCAGTTATTGCTGAATACTATAAATTATGCGATGTTGTAAAAAAGGCCATGTCTAAGATAGAGATTGAATTTTTATCTAACATAAAAGACGAAGAATTAGATGCGTTAGAAGTTAGTAATGCTGAAGCAGATGCTGTAAGTGCTGCGGACGAAAAAGATACGCCAATAGTACGTTTTATTAATAAAGTAATATTGGAAGCAATTGCTCGCGGAGCTTCTGATATTCACTTTGAACCATACGAACATATATATAGAGTCAGATTTCGTCAAGATGGTATGCTGCACGAGTACGGTCAGCCGCCGGTTAGTTTAAGTCAAAGATTAGCATCTAGAGTGAAAATTATGTCTAAATTAGACATTTCAGAAAAACGTATTCCTCAAGATGGCAGGTTTAAAATGAAGCTTACTAAAACACGTTCTGTTGATTTTCGTGTTAGTACGTGTCCTACTTTGTTTGGTGAAAAAGTGGTGATGCGTATTTTAGATCCAACTTCAGCTACCGTTGGTATAGATGCTTTGGGGTACGAAAGTTTTCAAAAAGAATTATTTATGTCGGCGATTAATTTATCACAAGGGATGGTGCTAGTAACTGGTCCAACAGGTAGCGGTAAAACAGTATCATTGTACACGGCATTAAATATTTTAAATGATGAAGAACGAAACATTTCTACTGCCGAGGATCCGGTAGAAATTAATTTAGTTGGTATTAATCAAGTAAATATTAATGCTAAAGCAGGGTTAACTTTTTCTGCTGCACTCAGATCTTTTTTACGTCAGGATCCAGATGTTATTATGTTAGGGGAAATTCGAGATCTGGAAACGGCGGAAATTGCAATTAAAGCAGCACAAACTGGGCATATGGTATTGTCTACATTACATACCAATAGTGCTCCAGAAACTTTAACCAGGCTAATTAATATGGGGGTGCCGGCATTTAATGTTGCCACTGCTGTAAATTTAATTATTGCTCAACGGTTGGCTCGTAAATTATGCGATTGTAAACAAAGAGTTGACGTGCCAGAAAAAGCATTATTAGGTATAGGGTTTACCCAAGAAGATTTAGCTACAGACTTAAAAATTTTTAAAGCTGTTGGTTGTAAAAAGTGTAAAGGAGGTTATAAAGGTAGGGTAGGTGTTTATGAAGTAATGCCTATTTCTAAAAAAATTGGTGAAATCATAATGAATGGAGGCACTTCTTTAGATGTGTCAAATCAAGCAGCACAAGAAGGTATATGGTTTTTACGTAAATCTGGATTACATAAAGCAAGTTTAGGGTTAACTTCATTAGAAGAAGTTTCTAGGATCACGAGAGATTAGTTATGTTTAAATTAAGAGATAATAAAATATTTGTTTATCAAGCTAAATCTAAAGGCAATGTA
This sequence comes from Gammaproteobacteria bacterium, assembly GCA_050012295.1. GTDB lineage: Bacteria > Pseudomonadota > Gammaproteobacteria > UBA6186 > Azoamicaceae > UBA6186. Next base: position 7,334 of record JBEKHL010000055.1, on the reverse strand, counting down.
ATAAAGGGAGAAATTATAGCTCCGAATCTTGCGATGGCTAAAACTTTATTAAGAAAACAAGGTATAGATGCTACCAGCATAAAAGCTAAAGGTAAGCAAGCTAGTTCTGGTGGTAAAATAAATGATGCTGACATATCAATTTTTAGTCGACAATTAGCTACTATGCAGAGTTCTGGAATTTCTTTAGTACAAGCATTAAATGTAATTATAGATGGTGCAGAGAAAACATCTTATAGAGCATTAGTACAAGGCATCAAAGAAGAAGTAGAAGCAGGTAAATCGTTTTCAACAGCATTAAAAAAATATCCATTAATATTTGATGATTTATTTTGTAGTTTAGTTGGATCTGGAGAGCAGTCTGGTTCATTAGACACTATGTTAAGTAGAATTGCTAGTTATAAAGAAAAAACAGAAACTTTAAAGAAAAAAATCAAAAAAGCTATGTATTATCCGGCTGCAGTTATAGCTATTGCCATAATAGTTAGTATAGTATTATTAGTTAAAGTGGTTCCTACTTTTAAAACGTTATTTGATGGTTTTGGGGCAAAATTACCAGATTTTACTTTAATGGTATTAAATTTATCAGATTTAATACAACATCATGGTTTAGAAGTGGGTGGAGCAATAGTTGTTATAGTATATTTAGGTTTGCGCAGCTATAAGCGTAATAAGATGTTTCGTAATACGGTTCAGCGGTTAATGTTAAAATTTCCTATTATTGGCAAAATTTTAAATCAAGCTGCAATTGCTAGGTTTACTAGAACATTAGCAACTACCTTTGCTGCTGGGGTACCTTTAAACGAAGCATTAAGTTCAGTAGCTAAAGCCAGTGGTAATATAGTTTATGAAGAAGCGATAATGGTGATAAAAGACTCGGTTTCATCTGGGCAAAACTTACAGCTTGCTATGCAAAGAAGTGGGGTGTTTCCTATTATGGTAGTGCAGATGGTAGCAATTGGTGAAGAGTCTGGTTCATTAGAACAGATGTTAGATAGGGTTGCCACAATTTATGAAGAAGAAGTTAATGTTAAAGTAGATGGATTAACTACTTTACTAGAACCATTAATAATGGCTATTTTGGGAGTGGTAGTTGGTAGCTTAGTAATTGCCATGTATCTTCCTATTTTCAAAATGGGTTCGGTAATGTAATGGGTTTAGAGTTAACAGTATTATTTTATAGTATTATTTTTATATTAAGTTTATGTGTAGGTAGTTTTATTAATGTAGCTGTATATAGAATTCCTAAGATGTTATTTTTTGATTGGTTTCTTCAGTGTTACGAATTTTTAAATTTACAGCCAAAATTTAAAAAAGCTCCTAGTTTAGGGTTAAATTTATTTTTTCCTAGTTCACATTGCCCTAGTTGTCAGAAAAAAATTTGTTTGATAGATAATATTCCTATTATTAGTTATTGTTTTTTAAAAGGTAGATGTCGTAATTGCCAGCAAAAAATATCTATTAAATACCCGATTACAGAGATGATTACTGCTAGTTGTTCTTTAATAGTTGCTTGGAAATTTGGCGTAAAACTAGAGTTGGTGTTTGCTTTACTTGTTACGTGGACGTTAATTCTACAAGCTGGAATCGATTTTCAAGAAAGTTTAATCCCAGACGAGATCACTTTACCGATGTTATGGTTTGGGTTAATTATTAATAATTTTAATGTTTTTGTAAGTTTACAAGAAGCGGTTATTGGTTCTATTGTTGGTTATTTAATTTTTTGGGTTATATATTGGTTGTTTAAAATAGTTACAGGTAAAGATGGGATTGGACAGGGGGATTTTAAGTTAATAGCGATGTTAGGGGCATGGTTTGGGTATAAAACTTTGCCGTTAATTGTGCTTTTATCAACTACCATGGGTAGTTTAGTTGGTGGGATATTAATTTTATTAAAAAAATATAATAAAGATTCCCCAATCCCGTTTGGTCCATATTTAGCTATAGCAGGTTGGGTGGTATTGTTATGGGGTAACACTATTAATAAATGGTATTGGCAATAATGTTGGTTGCCATAACAGGTGGCATTGGTAGTGGTAAAACATATATTACTAAAGTTTTTGAGCAATTAAATATTCCAGTAATTTATGCAGATCAAGTTGCCAAAGAATTAATAGCCAACAATAAAAATATTCGCGATCAAGTTACTCAATATTTTAATACATTAGATCTAAAACAAATTAGCACGCAAATTTTTAAAAGCCAGAAAAAACGTTTATTTTTAGAAAAACTAATACATCAAAGAGCATTAGAAAAAATTTCTAAGCAAGCAATGGGTTTTAAAACTAGTAATAATTATTGTGTTATAGAGATCCCGTTATTACATAATATACTTAATATATTAGATGCCTTAAAAGTCGATCAATTAATACTGATTGATTGCGATCGAAATATACAAATTTCTCGAGTAATGCATAGAAATAGATTAAGCAAGTTTCAGGTAATGTCAATTATAAAATCGCAACTTTCATCTTCGTTTGCAATTAAAAAAATACACAATTTAGCCGATTATGTATTAAATGGGGATGACTTAAAACAGTTGCATATACAAGCGATAACATTATGTTCTTTGTTAAACAAAAAATTAAACAGTACGTTAAAAAATACGGTAATTTATCGTCGTGGCATAAGTTAATTGTCGGTGGTTGTGGTTTAGCATTGACTGTTTTTTTGTTTACGCACATTGTAGCATTTTTGGTTAATTTTAAGTTTCATACTGTTCCAAAATTTATAGTGGCAACCGATAAGGTTGTGCAAAAAAACGTTAATATTAATGTTAATGCTTCTGGTACGGTGCAACCTTTAACAACAATTATAGTAAAATCACAAGTAGATGGAATTATTTTAAACGCTACTTTTACGGAAGGTCAAATGGTGCAGCAAGGGCAGTTATTATTTGAAATAGATCCATGCCCGTTACAAGCCTTATATAATCAAGCCGTAGCTAATTTGTCCAGAGATCAGGCAGAGTTAGAAAATGCTAAATTACAATTACAAAAAAGTGAAACATTACATGTTAACAAGTTTGTCTCCGATCAAGATTATCAACAAGCAATAGCAAATTTTAACGCTGCGACAGCAGTGGTGCAAGCATCAATGGCGGCGCTTGATGCAGCAGGAGTACAGCTAAGATTTACCAAAATTTACTCACCTATTACTGGAGTTACTGGGCAAATCTTGGTGAATCCAGGTAATTTAATTAAAACTGCAGCAGGGACTGGTTTGGTTAGTATTAATCAAATAAATCCAATAAATGTATTGTTTTCTATACCAGAAGAACATTTGCCGGAACTAATTAAAAACATTAATAATCTAGAAAAGTTAACAGTAATGGCGCATACAGAAGGTAGGGTTTGTACCGAACATCTTAGTAGATTAACTTTTGTTGATAATCAAGTAGATAGTTTAAATGGTATGATCGCTCTTAAAGCGGAGTTTTGCAATTGTAATTTAGCATTTTGGCCAGGACAATTTGTTAATATAAGTATAACAATTAAAAATTTATTAGATGCCTTAGTAGTTCCTAATCGAGCAGTTCAAGTAGGCCAACAAGGTACTTACGTATATATAGCCGAACCAATTAAACCCAATAAAAAAGGTATTTTTGCCAAAGTAAAGAAAATTTTAGTTAAAACAGGGCCGGTGTTACAAGATGAAACAGCAATAATAGATGGGCTGCAATTTGGACAAATAGTTGTTACAGAAGGTCATTCTCATTTAGTAGATAACGATATAGTTGAAATATATGCATATTAGTCAAATTTTTATTGAACGACCAGTAATGACAACGCTATTAATGTTAGCATTATTGTTTTTTGGAGTATATGGGTATTATTTATTACCTGTTAGCCAATTGCCAGATGTTGATTTTCCAACAATTGTAGTAAATGCTAATTTACCTGGAGCAAGTCCAGAAACTATGGCTAGTTCGGTTGCAACCCCACTAGAAAAACGGTTTGCAACTATTGCTGGAATTGATTCTATAACTTCTAGTAATTCGTTAGGCTATACTCAAGTAATTTTGCAATTTACGCTAGATCGGCAAATAGATGGAGCAGCCCTAGATGTAGAAGCGGCAATTGCAGCTAGTATGGTAGATTTGCCAAGTGGTATGCCAAGCCCTCCAGTATATGTAAAAATAAATCCAGCAGAAGCACCGGTATTATATTTAGCTATGTATTCCGATACGGAACCATTATTTGTTGTAGATGATTATGCCGAAAATTTGCTTGGGCAACGTTTGTCTATGGTAAATGGTGTGGCTCAAGTTAGTGTTTTTGGTTCTCAGAAATATGCAACTAGAGTGCAGTTAGATCCAGATAAATTATCAGCTTATAAGTTATCTTTTTTAGAGGTGCAAGCAGTTTTAAGTAGGGCGAATGTAAATTTACCTGTTGGTACTTTGAGTCAAAAAACTCAAGAATTGCCTATAAAAGTAAATGGACAACTAGATAATGCTAAAGCATACCAAGATTTAATAGTGGCTTTTAGAGACGGTATGCCGATTAGGCTACAGCAAATAGGTAGAGCAATAGATAGTGTAGAAAACACTAAAATAGCTAGCTGGTTTAACGATAAACGCAGTATTATTTTGGCGATCCAACGTCAGCCTGGCACTAATACTTTAGAAGTGGTTAAGAATATATTTAATCAATTAAAAATTTTAAAAAAACAATTACCAGCTACTGTTAATTTAGTTACTATGTACGATCGATCGCCAGCAATTAAATTAGCGGTTGAAGATGTCGAGCGTACTTTAATAATAGCGGCTTGTTTAGTGGTTGGTGTAATTTTTATGTTTTTACGAAACTCTAGGGCTGCATTAATAATTAGCATTATTTTACCGTTATCTATTATTGCTTCGTTTGCTTTTATGAGGGTGTTAGGGTTTAGTTTAAATATTATATCTTTGTTGGCGTTAACATTGGTGGTTGGTTTTGTTGTGGATGATGCTATTGTTGTATTAGAAAATATTATGCGCAATTTAGAAGGAGGTAAACAGCCAATACAAGCAGCATTAGATGGAGTTAAAGAAATTGGATTTACTGTTGTATCAATTACTTTGTCGTTGATAGTAGTATTTATACCAATTTTATTTATGGATGGAATGATAGGAAGATTATTTAATGAATTTGCCGTAACTACGGTTATTGCGATTTTACTATCAGGAATGATTTCTTTAACGTTAACTCCCATGTTAGCTGGTCGATTTTTGCAAATAAATAATAATTTAATGACAATAGGAATTTTTCAATTAAGTGAGAAATTATATAAAACAGCTTTTGATGGTTATCAGCATAGTTTATCATGGGCGTTAGAACATAAAAAAACCATATTGCAAATTTTTTTCTTAACCATATTGTGCAGTATAGTGTTATTTAAAATGGTTTCTAAAGGATTTATACCAGATCAAGATATCGGTAATTTTATAGCGTTTACCGAAGCAGATGCGGATATTGGTTTCGATCTAATGGTTAAAAGACAAACTCAAGTTGCTGAGATTATTAAAAATCATTCTGATGTTGAAAGTGTAGTGTATAACGTTGGTGCTGGTGGTTTAAGTCAAACTTTAAATGCTGGATTTATTATTGTACGTTTAAAACCATATGCTCAGCGTAAACATAACGCTACCAATATTATTAATCAATTGCGTGATAAAGTTAATACTGTGCCTGGAATGAAAGTCTTTTTGCAAAATATTCCAGTAATTCCAATTGGCGGTAGAATGACTAAAGGAGTATACCAATATGTTATATTAGATCCAAATTTACAAGAATTACAAGAATGGGTAGATGTTTTACAACGTAAATTAGAAAAGTTACCAGATCTACAAGATGTTAGTAACGATTTAACCATGATTACCCCACAAATTTTTTTGAATGTAGATCGAGAAAAGGCTGGAAGGCTTGAGGTTTCTATGGCAGATGTAGAAAATACTTTATATGCGGCTTTTGGAACAGAACAAATTTCTACTATTTATGACGAATCTGCTACGTATAAAGTTATTTTAGAAATATTACCGCAATACAATACTCAAGAAGTATTATCTAGACTAGAAGTAAGATCTAGTAACGGTAGTTTAGTACCGCTAGGTGCTATAGCGAAAATTTTGGTTGGTAAGGAGTTGTTAACTATTAATCATCAAGGACAAATTCCGGCTGCCACTATATCTTTTAATTTAAAACCAGGAAAATCTTTAGGTAAAGCAATAACTTCTATTGAACAGGTTACTAAACAATTAAAATTGCCAGGAGGTTTAACTATGCAGTTTTCTGGTATTGCAGAAACTTTTAAATCTTCTTTAAAGAGTTTGGCGGTATTGTTAGTAATAGTAGTTTTAGTGGTTTATACCTTGTTGGGTATGTTGTACGAAAGTTTTATTCATCCAATAACAGTATTATCTGGGTTGCCGGCAGCAGTGTTTGGAGCATTGCTTACATTGTTTATTTTTAATATGGATTTAGATTTATATGGATTTATTGGATTAATTATTTTAATTGGAATTGTAAAAAAGAACGCCATCATGATGATCGATTTTGCGCTATCTAATCAGCGTAATGCTAATTTACCGCCAAAAGAAGCTATTTATAAAGCATGTTTAGTAAGATTTAGACCGATTATGATGACAACAATGTCAGCAATTTTAGGTACTTTACCGATAGCTATAGGGATTGGTTCGGTATCAATAGAAACCCAACGTTCTTTAGGAGTCGCAGTAGTTGGTGGTTTAATTTTTTCGCAACTTTTAACGTTATATATTACCCCAGTAATTTATTTATATTTATCTAAGGTTGCATTCTAAGTAATCAGTGGAGGTAGAACAAATGCTCCTTGTCCCAAATTACCTTGCTCGAAGTCCAATCCATGGAATAGGTGTTTTTGCTGCAAAATTTATCAAACGTGGAACGGTGGTATGGGTTTATGATGAGGGAATAGATCATTATATTACTGTACAAACTTTTGAGGCACTTCCGCTTCGTGCTCAAGAGTTTTTGCATACTTACGCTTGCCGTTTTTCGTCTGAACAGTTCTGTGTTTATGGTGATAATGTAAGATTTATTAACCATGCTAGACCAGGTAATATTGGATATGCGATTGGTATAGATGGTGAGTATATTGCGCTTCGTGATATTCAGGTTGGTGATGAACTTGTTACTGATTATGCCTTGATTTGCATAGATTTTATTGATGGTCAGCTCTAGGTAGGTATAACTAAGTAGGGGTGCGACTAAAAGTGTAACTTTCTTTCATTTTATCATCCACCCGGCAGCTAACGCTGCCACCCTCCTTCGAAGCGAAGGAGGGTAAGTTTATCGTACATTTTATATTATTCTCTA
>JBEKHL010000054.1:0-10381 GCA_050012295.1 Gammaproteobacteria bacterium | reverse complement strand
AAGGATTTAAAATATCTCGTATGGTAGCTCTTACTAAACAACAAGAAAAAATTATTAGATGTATAGATAAAAAGTTACTACAAGACTGTAGTGTATAAAAATGGCTTGGAGATTAGGATTAAAGTAAGAGAAGAGCCTGGTTTATCTAATGAAGAAATTTTAAGATTCATTAGAAACGATCCTCAACATAAGACCACTAAAAAAAGTTAGTATAAACTTTCCAAAAAGCTTATTCAGGAGTATTATAATTTGAATAGATTAAAATGAATATGGAATATACGCAATGGTTAAAAACAATACAGATTATTTGGAAAGAATTAACTCTGCGTTGCAAAGAGCAGTGCTTAATAGTCGATCTATAAAAGGGGGAAGAATAGCTGATTATATTCCAGAATTAAAAAATGTTGATCATAATTATGTAAGTGCAGCTACTTTATTATCTAGTGGCGAATTAATGACCGCTGGTGATAGTCCTGATTATTTGTTTACTATGCAAAGTGTATCTAAATTAGTATTACTTATTGGATTAATGGAAGAATTTGGTTCTAGTAAAGTTTTTTCTTGGATAAAGGTAGAACCATCGGAACAATCTTTTGCTTCAATTAGGCATTTAGATCAATATGGGCCAGTACCGTCTAATCCATTAATTAATGCGGGGGCAATAGCATTAAGTGGAAGAATTCCAGGCAACAGTGTTGAACAGCAAGAATGGGTACATTATTGGACTAAACGTTTGTTTGGGGATCAGGTTAGTTTGAATAATAATGTGTTTAATTCAGAGTTACAACACGCAGATCGTAATCGATCCCTAGCTTATCTAATGAAAAGCACAGGAGTGTTAGTTAGAGATGTGGAAGAAGTATTAATACCATATTTTATGCTATGTTCTTTTCAGGTTAATATTAAACAAGCAACATATTTACCAATGTTATTGGCTCACGGTGGTTTAGCAGCAAATGGAGAACGTATTATTTCAGAAGAAACTAGTAATCAGGTAGTATCTATTATGGCAACTTGTGGTTTATATAATGAATCTGGTATGCATCTAGTTAAAACTGGTTTGCCAGCTAAAAGCGGTATATCTGGGTTAATTATTGCCGTTGCAACTGGGAGAGCTGGAATAGCAGTATTTAGTCCGTATATAAATTCCAAAGGTACTAGTATTAGGGGGCATGTAATATTAATGGAACTATCTAAAAGTTTAGGTTGGCATTTTGCTGCAGCTAATTAATTAACGAGAATTGACCGTTGGCATTCCAAATGTACATGGAAAATTCATCGTTAATTATATTGCCACTAGTATCCCAAGATTTTTCGCCTAATATGGTGTTAACTTTATTTTGATGTAACCAATGCGCTAAAATTCTACCATTTTTAGAAGGGTTGTTTTGTAATACGGTATTGATTGTTTGTACGGCTGCATAGCCAAATAATTCTAAGCCGTGAATATTTTTAGATAATGTAGTAGGCTCTAAGTTTTGGAAACTCATTATTATTCCTTCAGCAAGTTTTTTAGTTCCTAATGCCTCAATAAAGCCACTAGTGGCTATGCTGTCTGGTACAATAATAGGAATTTTTATTTTACTATGGTTCATTATTTTAATTAAATTAGCTGTTTCCCTATATAATCCGCCAAAAAAAATAACATCAATATCTAGTTTTTTTAATTTTTTTATAATTATTTTTATTTTCATAGGGTTATTAAGCTGATCTATTGTAATACTTTGGTATAAAGTGGGAAAAATTTTTAAAATTGCTAATTGTTCTTGTAGGTGCGCAGCTAATTCTTTGCTGTATAAGTCTTGACTATGTAAAACAGCCACTTTTTTACCATTAAATTGTTTAAATATAAAATTACTAATATATTCAGCTTCGGTGGTGTCTTTACCACACATGCGAAATAAAGTAGTTATATTTTGTTCGGTAAGGTTTGCGTTAATGGTCATTGGTATTAAATGAAGCAATCCATTTTTAGCATAAATTTTACTGGCTGAGATAGTTGCTTCTGAACATATATGGCCTATTACTGCCTTAATTTGATGATCTAATATTATTTTGTTAGCGATCGATTTGGCTATATCTGGGTTACATTGATCATCAAAAGGGATCAGTTCTAGTGGATTATTTTGGTTATTTAGATCGACGATGGCTTTGTTAGCAGCAGTTAGTAATTGTTTCCCGTAAGCAGAGTATGGGCCAGAAAATGGCGCAACAACAGCTATTTTGGAATGAGAATTATTTGTATTGTTAATTGTATAACAATAGCTACTTGAAAACACAATAATTAAAAATATTAAAAATTTTACTAGGTTGTTTTGCTTGAATTCTGATGTTAACATAAATTTAATATTATATAATTATCAGGAGAAAAGCTATGGCGGTAATATTGTCTTTAGGAACGATTGTATAGGTTTTATAAAATTTATTTATAATTTATTGCAGTTTCTAGATCTAAACCAAATTGTGTAGGGTTATTAAAAATAATAGATAGTGCTAATAACTTAGGTATATAATGTTTAGTTTGTTTGGGTAAAGGTAAGGTCCAATAATTAGCATTTTTTCCTATATATTTGTTATTTTTAATAGCTCTACTTATACGGCCTTCCCCCGCGTTATAAGCTGCTAATGCTAGCAGCCAGTCGTTATCAAATCTTTCGTACAAAAATTCTAGATAGTTTAGTGCGGCATTAGTAGAGGCTATTAAATCTGATCGAGAATCTTTAGTAGAGCGAAGATCTTGTCTAGTGTAAATTAAACCGTATCGCTTGCCAGTTATATAACTTATTTGCCATATGCCATATGCGCCTTTATTTGACATTGCTGATGGTTGATATGCGCTTTCGATAATAGGAAGCAAAGCTAATTCTTTTGGTAAATTTCTTTTTTTTAATTCGGTTATAACATGTTGTAAGAAATATTTAGAGCGCTTAATTAATTTGGATAGTTGATTATCCTTTGAATAAGCGTGAATATAATAAGAAATTAACTTTTGGTTTTTGGCGTCAATATTAATTGGTATTATTGGGTTTGAATCTGGTTTTATTGGCGGTGGTAGTAGGGAATATTGATTGAATTTATTGTTAGTTATTTTTGATTGTGGCATAGCTATTAATTGGCAACAATAAATAGCTATAAAAGAAGCTATTAATAATTGGTTGATTTTTACAGGGAATTTGTAATTTTTCATGTTGGCATGGTAACAGAGTTATATACGTAAAACAAATGTATATACTTATACTAAACACACCGAAAACCCATGTGCATTTAGTATAGTAATATTGGTATTTTAAGAGGATTATGTATCTACCAAAAAATTGGCAGCAATTTCGTAACTGGTTAAAAACAGATTTAGGGCGATATGTTTTAGAACAAGAAGCTAAAAGCTTGCCAAAAATATTAAAAAATCTTTTTGGTAGTAATATTCTTATTTTGGGTGAACCAGAATTTGGTACAATTATTTCTTATTTGCAAGAACAGTATAAAAATATTAATCAATTTATTTTGCATCCAGTTTTACAGGTTAATCAATCGTCTTCAGATCTGCTTATAGCTGCTAGACAAGATAAATTACCAATATGCAGCGATAGTATGGATGTAGTAATTTTGCCTCATTCATTAGAGATGGTTGTTAATCCTCACGAAGTTTTGCGGGAGAGCTATAGGGTGCTACGTCCGGAAGGCAAAATAATTATAATTGGGTTTTCACCTTATAGTTTTTGGAGGATTTGGAAGTTGTTTGCCAAGATGTTTTTTAAATCGCCATGGCGCAACGCATTTATTTCTCCCGCCAGGTTGTTTGACTGGCTAACAATTTTAGGGATGGAAGAATTGTTTATTAATAAGTATTGCCATGTCTTACCAATTAATAATAATAAAATTTTAAGTAAACTTTTATTTTTAGAAGTTATTGGTAAAGCCCTGCCATTTAGAACCGGAAATATATATACTATCTGTGCTTGCAAAAGGGTTGTTGCATTAACTCCGATTTTTGTAAGTGAATGGGCTGAAGAATCATTAAATGACGATTTAGCTAAATCTATATAAAAAATGGTGTTATGAACAAATCTAAAGTAATTATATATACAGATGGTGCATGTAAAAATAATCCAGGTCCAGGCGGCTGGGCAGCTATTATTACATGTCAATCAAAAGAAAAAATTATTACTGGTTCAGACAAATATACCACCAATAATAGAATGGAATTATTATCGGTTATTAACGCTTTAAATGTTTTAAAGTTTGCTTGTGAAGTAGAATTATATACTGATTCACAATATGTAAAAAACGGCATTACTAAATGGTTACCAAATTGGCGTGCTAAAAATTGGCGTACTAGTAGTGGCTCTGCTGTAAAAAATCAGGATTTATGGGAAGTACTTGATGCAGCAGTTAAAAACCATAACATTGCTTGGCATTGGGTTAAAGCCCATAATGGTAATTTAATTAATGAAAGAGTAGATTGTTTAGCAAGGCAAGCTATTATATGCGACAAATAGTTTTAGATACAGAGACTACTGGATTATCTACTAAAAATGGTGATCGTATAGTAGAAATTGGATGTGTAGAAATCATTAATAGAAATATTACTGGTAAATTTTTTCATAGTTATTGTAACCCAGAGCGTTTAGTAGGTTCGGTAGCTATGTCTATTACTGGTATTACCGATCAATTTTTATTAGATAAACCAAAGTTTGCTGAAATTGTAGAAGATTTTTTGCAATTTGTAGGAACATCGGAATTAGTAATTCATAATGCTAGTTTTGATGTGGAGTTTATTAATAATGAATTAAAATTATTAAATCATAGTATTGCTGACTTATCTTTAGAATTTAAAATTATTGACACTTTGGTATTAGCTAGAAAAATGCATCCAGGGCAGCGTAATAATTTAGATGCTTTGTGTAAACGGTATAATATTAATAATATTGATAGAGAGCTACATGGGGCATTAAAGGATGCTAATATTTTAGCTAAACTTATTTTAAAAATGACGGCAGGACAAATTAATTTAGATTTTAATTTATCAGACAATATTAAAGCTATTGTTAAATTTGGAGTTAAAAGCGAAATTAAAAATATTGATAAAAATCATAAATTAAAGATTGTTTATGCTAATCAAATAGAACAACAATTACACGAAACTTATTTGTTAGAATTATTAAAATTATGAAAAACATTAGAAATTTTTGCATTATTGCCCATATAGATCATGGTAAATCTACATTGGCAGATAGATTTATTCAATATTGTGGTGGCTTGTCTTCACGCGAAATGAAAGAACAAGTTTTAGACAGTATGGATTTAGAACGGGAGCGAGGGATAACTATTAAGGCGCAATGTGTAAGTTTAACATATGTTGCTAAAGATCAACAAAGCTATCAATTAAATTTAATAGACACTCCAGGACATGTTGATTTTAGTTATGAAGTGTCTAGATCATTAGTAGCATGTGAAGGTGCATTACTAGTAGTAGATAGTTCTCAAGGAGTAGAAGCTCAAACAGTGGCTAATTGTTTTGCTGCGATAGATCAAGGATTACATGTATTACCAGTAATAAATAAAATTGATTTACCTCAAGCAGATCCAGAACGTGTTGTTCAGGAAATAGAAGAAATTATTGGTATAGATGCTCAACATTCTTTGCAGATTAGTGCAAAAAACAATATTGGCATCCGTGAATTATTAGAGCAATTAATTGTTAACGTACCTCCACCTAAAGGTGATCCTAATGCTAGTCTTACAGCATTAATAATTGATTCGTGGTTTGATAGTTATTTAGGGGTGGTCTCTTTAGTTAGAGTGTTTGATGGGGTTTTAACTAAAGGTAGTAAAATTAAAATTATGTCTACTAATGGTAACCATGTAGTAGAAGAGCTTGGAATTTTTACTCCAAAAAGATTAAAAAAAGATAGTTTAAAAACAGGTGAGGTTGGATATTTAATATCAGGAGTTAAAGATATTTATGGGGCTCCAGTTGGCGACACTATAACTAGCGCAGTTCATCCAGCTAGCAAGCCATTAGCTGGATTTAAAAAAGCACAGCCTAGGGTATATGCTGGTGTGTTTCCTATTGATACTAAAGATTATGAATTATTTAAAGATGCTCTTAGTAAATTAAAATTAAATGATTCGGCACTATTTTATGAACCAGAAAACTCTACTGCATTAGGTTTTGGTTTTCGTTGTGGGTTTTTAGGATTGTTACATATGGAAATTGTTCAAGAACGTCTTGAACGAGAGTTTGGTTTAAATTTAATAACAACGGCGCCAACTGTAATTTATGAAGTAATAACTAAAAAAAATGAAACTGTGTATATAGATAATCCATCTAAATTGCCAGAAGGCAATATTCAAGAAATTAGAGAGCCAATAGTAGATGGGCATATTTTAGTTCCTAAAGATTATTTGGGAAATGTTATAACTTTGTGTATGGAAAAAAGAGGTATACAAAAAAATATGCAGTATGTTGGTAAGCAAGTCTCGTTAAATTACGAATTACCAATGAACGAAGTGGTGTTAGATTTTTTTGATCGTATTAAATCTATAAGCAAAGGTTATGCTTCATTAGATTATCAATTTATTAGATATCAAGTTTCTGATTTAGTGAAATTAGATATTTTAATTAATAAGGAAAAAGTCGATCCGTTAGCTTTAATTACCCATCGTAGTATTGCATATCAGCGTGGAAGAGAATTAGTAGATACATTAAAAGACTTAATTCCACGTCAAATGTTTGAAATAGCTATTCAGGCAACAATCGGAAGTCATGTTATAGCTAGGAGTACAGTTAAAGCTTTACGTAAAAATGTAATAGCTAAATGTTATGGAGGAGATGTAACTAGGAAGAAAAAATTGTTAGAAAAGCAAAAAGCTGGTAAAAAGAGAATGAAGACTATAGGTAAAGTAGAGATCCCGCAAGAAGCTTTCTTGGCGGTTTTAAAATTAAAAAAGGATTAAGATAAGGGTTAGATTATGAATTTTGAAAAAATTTTAGTAGCTTTAACATTACTAACAGGTATATTTTGGTTAATTAATAAATTTGGTAAATTTAACAAAGATTCTAAACTTAAAGACATTGTAGATTATTTAGGTTCGTTTTTTGTTATTTTTTTTGTTGTTTTATTATTAAGAACTTTTTTAGTAGAACCTTATCGTATCCCATCTAGTTCTATGAAACCAACTTTAGTAGAGGGAGATTTTATTTTAGTAAATAAATATAAGTATGGTTTACGTTTGCCTATTATTCATAAAAAAATCTTATCAATTGGCAAGGTAAACAGAGGTGAAATAATTATTTTTTGGCAAGAGAGCAGTAAAAAAATTTTAATAAAACGAGTAATTGGTTTGCCTGGGGATCATATAGTATACAAAGATCAAAATTTATATATTAATAATGCTTTAATTGATATGAAAGATAGTGGAATAGCAGGTCACGACGCAGTGTCTCATAGAAAAACAGAAATTTTAAGTCAAAATGTTCAACATGATATCTATGTAAATCCTAATAATATTAGAGCTTATAAATTTGATAATATAGTAGTTGGCAAAGATAGTTATTTTGTTATGGGAGATAATAGGGATAATAGTAACGATAGTAGGTTTTGGGGATTAGTATCTGAACAAGATATTTTAGGTAAAGCTTTCTTTACTTGGTTTAGTTTTGATTGGGAAAATAAGGTGTTTCGTTTTGACAGAATATGTACCAAAATTAAATAATATCATCAAAAATTTTAGATATAAATTTGTTAATAATGATTTATTAATATTAGCTTTAACGCATAGTTCTTATAATGATGGTTTTCATAATGATGTTAACAATCTGAATAATCAGCGGTTAGAATTTTTAGGTGATGCAATCTTGAATTTTGTTGTGGCAGAACATTTATATAAATTGCAGCCAAATGCTCATGAAGGAGATTTAACTAGAATTAGATCTTATTTGGTAAAAGAAGATACATTGGCTGGTATTGCTAAAAAGCTTTTGGTTCAAAATTATATTATTTTAGGTTTGGGTGAACAAAAAACAGGTGGTAGTAATAAAAATTCTATTTTGGCAGATACTTTAGAGGCTATAATTGGTGCAGTATATTTAGATAGTGATTTTTTAACTGTAAAAAACTTAGTACTTGCTTGGTATACGGAATGTGAAGATTATCAAAAATTAACTAAAACTAGTAACCAAGATAAAACAGAGGATTTTATTTCTAAAGATCCAAAAACGATTTTGCAAGAAACATTGCAAGCTAGAGGATTAGGTTTGCCAATATATAAAGTTATAATAGTTACTGGTAAGCCGCATAATCAAGTTTTTCAGGTTGAATGTTTAGTAAGTGGTGTAGAACAAAAAATTTATGGTACAGGTACCAATCGTAAAAAAGCTGAACAAAATGCTGCTAGTAAAATTTTAAATTTATTAAAGGACAATAATTGTGAGTAGTACTATTTGTAAAAATTCATGTGCTTTTCCTGTTGATGCTGCGGATAGAGAAAAAAATATTAATATGCTTACCAAAGTGTTTAATGAGTTAATTTTATTAATAGGTGAAGATCCAAACAGAAGTGGATTAAAGAATACAGCAGCACGGGCAGCTAGCACCTGGCTTTTTTTGACTAGCGGGTATACTATGAGTTCCAAAAACATAATTAATAATGCATTATTTGATTGTTCTAATGATGAAATGGTTATTGTTAAAGACATTGAATTGTTTTCAATGTGTGAACATCATTTATTACCATTTATTGGTAAATGTCATGTTGGATATATCCCGAATGGTAAAATTTTAGGATTATCAAAAATTGCTCGTATTGTTGATGCATATGCTAGGCGGTTACAAATACAAGAAAATCTAACTCAGCAAATTGCAGATTCTTTAATGAAAGTTATAATACCTAAAGGGGTTATAGTAGTAATTGAAGCAATGCATTTATGTATGACCATGAGAGGAGTAAGAAAAAACTCTGCAGTAACTAAAACTTTAGCTACTACTGGATTGCTTAAAGAAAAAACTGAGTTGAAGCAAGAATTTTTAACTGCGATTTATTCACATTAAAATGAGTAAAATTAACCTTAAAGAACTTCAGCTATCTAGGCAAGACTTAACACAAAGATACCAAACCAAACACCAAACTAACTTGCTTAATGAGTTAGAACGTAATGTCTACCTAGAATCTCGTATGCCAGCTACACAAGCTGTATGCGAAAAAGTTTTTAGTATTATTAAGACAGAAGACAATATAACTAGTTTTCTTGATTTAGGGTGCGGGCCAGGTAGTGCAACTTATGAGGCATTAAAAATATTTTCGAATCTATTAACTATTCACCTTATAGATCTAGATAGCAGTTATAGTTATAATTTTTGTAAACCACACCAGTTTTTTAAGCAAAATTTTAAGGATCTTTGTCTTATTCAATCTTATGATATTATAGTTATAAGCTATGCACTTAGTGAATGCGATAATGATTTAGTAGAAAAAGTTTTGCTTAAAGCCTGGGAGAAAACTAATCGATATCTAATTATTATTGAACCAGGCACTACTTATGGATACACATCATTTTTAAAAGCACGACAATATTTAATTGAACAAGGAGCTTTTCTTGTGGCGCCATGCCCTCACGAGTTAGCTTGTCCTTTAGCTAAACCAGATTGGTGTCATTTTAAAATTAGATTAAATCGTACTAAAATTCATCGACAAATTAAGCAAGGTACCCAATCATTTGAAGATGAAAGTTATACTTTTGGGATCTTTTCAAAACAATCTAGTCAAATAAAAAATAAACGTATTCTTAAAAAACCAATTCGAAGAAAAGGACATATTTTATTTGATCTTTGTACATCAGATGGATTACAAAGAGAAATTATATCGCGTAAAGATAAAAATCGTTATATTAAAGCAAAAAAATTGATATGGGGCGATAGGTTTAGCTATTTAGAGGAAAAATTAGAGGAAAAAATGTAATATGCAACTTGGTTTATATCAACACTACAAAGGTAATTTGTACCATGTAATTGGCGTTGGTCGCCATTCTGAATCTTTAGAAGAAATGGTTATTTACCGTGGTCTTTATGCGGATTATGGTTTATGGGTGAGGCCAAAAACTTTATTTGAGAGTTTGGTTGAATACGAGGGAAATAGTATTTCAAGATTTAAATTTATTAAATTGCTTGATTGCGAAGCGCCAGCTTTAAGGTAGGCTTGTCATCAAAAATTTCTTATTCCATTAACAGAGTATCTAGCTCATTTTAGTATTTAACAAGTTGAGGGGGTGCGACTAAAAGTGTAACTTATGCCCAACCTAACATAAGCCCATCCACCCGGCAGCTAACGCTGCCACCCTCCTTCGAAGCGAAGGAGGGTAAAACATACGTAAATTAAAGTCTTT
>JBEKHL010000053.1:0-10391 GCA_050012295.1 Gammaproteobacteria bacterium | reverse complement strand
ATCATAATCATTATCATCAGTATTAACTCTAAATTTTATTTCTTTAAGTTTAATTTTCTTTTGTTTTTTCTTAGCAGTATTTCGATCTTTATTCTGCTTAAACAAAAACTTGCCATAATCCATGATCCTAACTACTGGAGGATCAACATTTGGTTGTATTTCCACCAAATCTAAATGTGCTTCATGCGCTATTCTTTGCGCCTCTCTTATACCTAAAATTCCTAATTGTTTACCATCTTGATCAATCAAACGTACTTGTAGTACTTTAATCTGTTCATTAACACGATTTCTATCTTCTTTATTCGACTTAATAATTATTGCCCCTCCATTATATATTTACCCTAATTTGTTATTGATACTATATTGCAATTTATCAATAAACTCTACTAAAGACATATTGCCCAAATTGTCTCCATCCCTAGTACGCACTGCTACTTGACCGCTCTCTACTTCTTTATTGCCAATAACCAGCATAAATGGAACCCTTTGCACCGCATGCTCACGAATTTTAAACCCTATTTTTTCATTTCTCAAGTCTTCTTTAGCTCTATAGCCTAAATCGACTAATTGCTTAGTAATATTTTGTACTGTTTGCTGTTGAGCATCGGTTA
Organism: Gammaproteobacteria bacterium; assembly: GCA_050012295.1. Taxonomy (GTDB): domain Bacteria; phylum Pseudomonadota; class Gammaproteobacteria; order UBA6186; family Azoamicaceae; genus UBA6186. Next base: position 9,780 of record JBEKHL010000053.1, on the reverse strand, counting down.
TATTCATAACCACTACCTGTACGGGAGCTAACCAACTTGGTAGGTTGCCAGCAGTATGTTCTATTAATATAGCTATAAACCTCTCTAAAGTCCCTAAAACTGCTCTATGCAACATAACAGGGTTTTTCCTGTTACTATGTTCATCCACATAATTAGCATCTAATAAAGCTGGCATAGAATAATCAATCTGCAAAGTACCGCATTGCCAAACCCTATCTAAACAATCTAACAAAGAAAATTCTAATTTTGGACCATAAAATGATCCTTCTCCTGGATTTTCTTCATAATTTAAATTTTTTTCTTTTAAAGCTTGTCTCAAATACATTTCAGCTTTATCCCAAATTTCATCGCTACCAATCCGTTTAGTTGGCCTGGTTGCTAATTTAATTATTATATTATTTTCGAAACCAAAATCTTTATAAACCGAAAATAATAAATCAATAAAATTTTTAGCTTCGGTACCTATTTGATCTTCAGTACAAAATATATGGGCATCATCTTGAACAAAGCTACGCACTCGCATAGCACCATGCAATGATCCAGATGGCTCGTTTCTATGGCAACAACCAAATTCTGCTAATCTAACTGGTAAATCTCGATAACTTTTAATTCCTTGATTAAAAATTTGTATATGTGCCGGACAATTCATTGGTTTTATGGCGAAATCATGTTCATCTGTTTCGATAGTAAACATATTTTCTTTAAATTTGTCCCAATGTCCAGATTTTTCCCATAAACTACGATTAATAATTTGCGGAGTGCGTACTTCTTGATAATTATTTTTAATTTTATTTCTTATATAATTTTCAATAATTTGAAAAACAATCCAACCTTTAGGATGCCAAAACACCATACCTGGTGCTTCTTCTTGCATATGGAATAAATCATACTTTTTAGCTAATTTACGATGATCTCTTTTCTCAGCTTCTTCTAATTTAAATAAATAATCTTCAAGTTCTTTTTTGCTAGACCAACAAGTACCATAAATACGTTGCAACATTTCGTTTTTAGAATCACCACGCCAATAAGCACCAGCCAAGCTCATAAGCTTAAAAGCTTTAATATATCCGGTCGACGGAACATGTGGACCACGACATAAATCAATAAAATCATCTTGTTGATAGCAAGATAGTTGCTCTGTTTCTGGAATAGCTTTAATAATTTCTACTTTATAATGCTCACCTAAATCACTAAAAATCTTAATTGCTTCGTCTCTAGACAATATTTTTTTAGTTATTGGAAAATTAGCAGCCGCTAATTTGTGCATACGTTCTTCTATAACTTCTAAGTCGGCATTAGTAAATTGTTCGGTATAATAAATATCGTAATAAAACCCATTTTCTATTGATGGACCAATCGTAATTTGTGCTTTAGGGTATAGCTGTTTTACCGCCTGTGCTAATAAATGAGCGCACGAATGCCTTAATACCTCTAAATCTTGTTGTTCTTTTACGTCCAAAACCTTAACCCTCAAAAATAAATTTTTTATATAGGCACGAGTGGAATCGAACCACCGACCACCACCATGTCAAGGTGATGCTCTAACCACTGAGCTACGCGCCTATTAATAAATAATCAATATTAAATAACGAATGATAAAAACTATTTAAGTATATTGTCAAATTTTATTAAATTTTTATTTACTACAAGTAGATTCTACCATTATCTTCAACAAATTTTCTATTACATCCACCCGGCGCTTTGCGCCGACCTCCTTCGAAGCGAAGGAGGTACTTGTACGTAATAATCTTACTAATAACTTAACTATAGGCATGTAATATGATATTAAAATGGTAATTAGTATAATAATCATAAATTTATTAGGTAACGTACCTCCTTCGCTTCGAAGGAGGTCGGCGCAAAGCGCCGGGTGGATGCTGTAACACAACCACTCTCTAAACATATTGTAAAGACAATCTCTTATTTAAGATATAGCTCGCAAACATTAGCGCTAACAATGAACAGCTACCACTTAAAATGAAAACTGCCGAAAAATGATTTTTAGCTAAATAACCACATAAAAAAGACGCTAACATAGTTGCAAAACCACTAACAATATAATAGATCCCAATAGCAGTCCCATAATTAGCTTTATCTATGCCCTTAAAGATAAGCGAAGCAAAAACAATTTGCGAACCAGTTCTTTGTATTCCCCAGCCCACCAAACCCAAAATTGCAAAAGCCCAACCTAAAAAATTAATTTGATAAAAAGCAACGCTAAAAACGCCTAAAGCACCAATACTAACATACACCATTTCTTTAAGGTACCCACGATCAATTTGGTTACCTATAATTGGTGAACTAATTAGCATGATAAAATTAAAGATAGAAATGGTAGACAAATAAAACCACTCAGGAAAACCCTTTTGTTTTAAATACATCATCAAAAGCCCATCATTAAATCGCCCACAAAAAAACAAGAAGGTTAACAATAAAGTGGGTTTTATTTTTTTAAAGATCCATCTTAATTCTTCAACAGAAAATTTTGCTTTTTCTAGTGCATTAACCTTTAAAAAACAAGAACAAACAAAAGCTAACACTATAAGCGTACAACTTAATGTAATAAATAAATCTAAATTATTTTGAAGATTACCAAGAAATAATGTAGAAACACTAACCACTAACGGACCTAAAATACATCCTGCTGACTTTGATAACGCAAGTAAACCCAACGCTAAGCCTTTATTTTTTGCTTTTTCTGCTACGTAAGCATCTCTTGGAGCTGCAAAAGCACCATTAGCCACTCTTTCTAATGTTTTAGAAAAAGTTATTGTCCATACGTTGGGGAGCAAAAGTAGAGCTTTTGCTACAAAAGCCATGCCTATTGAACTAACAAAAATCATCCGTTTATTTTTTATTTTATCGAATAAAACACCATTAGTTAATCGAAGTACATTAGAAAGAAATTCAGTACTACCCTCTATTAAACCAAGGATCAATAAAGACAAACCAAGCGAATCTGTTACTAAAAAAGGGATAATAGTCATCCCGATAGTAGTAGAAATAGCTAGCAAAAAATTTATAACAAAAATTAAAAGCATATTAATTTTACATTCCAAATAAAAAATTTACTATTTTATAATAGCCACGAAATTATAGTACATATTACTAATAATTAGACAAGTTACTATTGGAAATTATGCGTTTTTGCAATCTGCATGACTTACAGTGGCTTACTTTTAGAATAATAACAACTCATGATCAACGAAAATCTTCGAATAATTTATTATACGTTTCTCTTAAAACAGGTATATACGATTTTATACGCGTAAAAATCTGATCAGCTAAGTCTTCATCATAAGTATGAGAAGTCATATTTCTATCTTCTAGCATTTTTAGCCAAGATTGTTCATGATCAATTAAATGTCCTTTAAATGCTTCTTGAAGAACATTTTTAGGATATTGTACTTCTACCCCATTACTTTCTAGAATATTTTTTAATAATTTCCAAAATAATTCTATAGTAAACTCAAATCTTTGAATACTAGCATCAATATTACTTCTATCGTCTTGATTCGGCTTAACCACAATTTGTTCTAAAGAACTTAATGCTTTACCTAATTTTAAAAATCCTAATTCTATTTTATATTTATAGTTTTCATGATCTTTCATATAATTTTATTCCTTGCTGCATAATTGCTATTTTTAAACTAGAGGTTTCTGCTAATTCATCTAGTCTTATACAATCTATTTTTAATAAAGTATCAGCATTATCAATAATTGATCTAATTTTTAACCAATCTTCAAAATTAGCATTATCGCATAATACAGCCAAATCTAAATCGGCTCTATCTTGGTTATCTCCTCTAGCACGAGATCCAAAAATCCAAATTTCTTTAATAAAAGCTAAATTTATTAAATCTTTATAAAATTTATAATTTTTGATGTCCATAATTCATATTATAAAAAATTTCAGTAAAAAGCATTTCTATTTCTTGAGATTCTTGTTCTGAAAGCGCTTTAAATTCTTTTTGACGCGCTCTTTTTGATATTTTACCGTTATTTTGTTGCAAAAATTTAATTAATAAATCAATTAATTGATCTGGCATATCAAATCTTTCGATAATAGCTGTTTTCATACGATCATATTTTTCTAGATAATCCATTTCTTGTGGCAAAATATCTTCTATAGTTTGCAGTACGCAATCATAAAGAAATTCTGCTTCTTTAGTAGCATCAAAGTACCTGTAAAGATCTATTGTTTCATTTAAAACTTCTAAATTTCCATTTTTAGTTGGTCGCCATGAGATAAACTGTAAACGCGAACGTGAAAAAGATTCAAGAACTTGCTTATATTCTTCTATATGATCCAACATAACTGCAGATATAGGAAAAATAAAATTTTTAGAAGAAAATCCTTGTTCAGCAAGTATATGGTGTATAAGATAACGATGGATCCGTCCATTACCATCAATAAAAGGATGAATATATACAAATCCAAAAGAAATAATAGCAGCTAATACAACCGGATCTATATTTTTTGTTTTAATAAAACGCCGATTAGTATCGATTAACCCATTCATTAATAACCAAAGATCATTAGGATTTGCTGAAATATGATCCGGTATTGGTAATTGTGTTGTTCGATCATGTACCCCGATAAAACCGCCTTCATTACGTAACCCCAAAAAAACAAAACGATGATCTTCAATTAGTATACTTTGCAAACGCACTATTTCATCAATTGATAATGCATGAATACCAGCCTCACTAATAACTTTTCCCCAACGTTCAGCTCGATTATTATTTGGATGTTCTTTTTCAATCTCAAAAGAAGCACGCGAATCTTTTAATAATAAAAATGATGCTGCTCTGTTTATTATATCTTTACGTATACTTTTTATTTTTTCAATAGCTACCTTGTCTAATTTAAGTTTAATAAATTTTTTTAATTTTTCTGTTTTTCGTACTAACGGACAAAAATTTCGTACACCAGGAAGATTATTTTTAATCCTATGACGTCTAGAAAGTTCCACAGGACCTGCAAATTGTTGGTTTTCATCAATAAGATTAATATAATTACCTTTTTTTAAATCAGGCAATAAAAATTTTAAATCCATTAACCATTCATATAAAAACCAAATTTTACGGCTATACTGTCCAATAGGCTCTAATTCTATCCAAGATGTTAAATCAAGAGGATCAATTTTCTTAAATAACGCGTGTAATATTGCTAGATCAATCCCTTCATACTTTAAAGCAAAAGTTAAATGGCCTGCTAAAGTTTCTTTGGGTTTATGGCGTGGTGTAAAAATTAACCACATCTCGGTTTCGTATTTTTTATGTTTCTGTCCTATAACTGATAATCTTTTAGGTAAAGGAACCTCTAATTGATATGAATCTATTAAAGCCGCATAACCAACTAACAAACAATTTTCTTCTGGTAACGGCAATTCATGAAAATTTTTTACGATGTTTGAATTTTGCATATAATTTTTAACTTTTATGAAAAATGCTTTTGTTTCATGAAAAACACTTATAAATCATTGTTTTCATGAAAAATAGTTATAGAATAATTTATAACTTATTGCAAGGCCCTGAATGTGTTATTTATATATTTGATAATGGCTTAAGATTTCTTGCATTTTAGTCTACATTAGGTTACACTTAATGTAACTAAATGTAGAGTAATCTGCTATGCAACCCATGAAATACTTGACTAATTGGCTCCAACAAAATGCTAACAACGAACACTATTTGTTCTCGCTACAAGACCTTAGGTCTCTTTATCCTGATTTATCTGACTCAGCCTTTAAAACACTGCTAAGTAGAACAGTACATGCTGGTGATTTAACGAGAGTATGCCGCGGACTATATACTTACAGAAAAGCTATTCCACCAGATGGGCTATTGTTATTTCACGCTACTTTACACCTGAGGGCTAATGAATTTAATTATATAAGCCTTGAGACTGTTTTAAGTGATGCTGGTATTATTTCTCAGATCCCTATTAACTGGATCTCTATTATGTCGTCTGGGCGAAGTAACATAATATCTTGTAGCGAATTCGGCACAATAGAATTCATCCATACCAAAAGAAAACCAACTAATATCATGGAGCACCTATCCTATGATACAAATTGTAAATTATGGCGCGCTAGCGTAGCCCTAGCACTGCGGGACATGAAGGCAACACATCGAAATTGCGATTTAATAGATTGGGACATTGCTAATGAATTTATTTGATAAATTAGTTACAGAAGCTCTAAAAAACCAACCAAATTTATCTCCTTTAAGAATAGTGGTTGAAAAAGAATTGTTACATCATGACATACTTAAAGTATTAAGTAATAACAATTTACTAAAAAATCTTACTTTTATAGGAGGAACATGCTTACGCTGTTGTTATGGTGGTGTAAGATTAAGCGAAGATCTAGATTTTACTGGCGGCAGCAACTTTACACGAGATAGTCTAGCTACAATGGGGCAAGTATTAATCGAAAATCTTAATAATAAATACGGACTATTAGTTCAAGTAAGCGAACCTATAAAAGATAAACAAAATGTCGATACCTGGAAAATAAAAATAGAAACCAAACCACAACAAAAAAACTTACCAGCTCAACGCATAAATATAGACATTTGTGCATTACCATCCTACGAAAAATACCCAATGATGTTATTAAACCCCTATGGTGTTGATATGGGCACGAATGGACTCGTTATACAAGCACAAAGTCGTGAAGAAATTTATACAGATAAACTACTCGCATTTGCCTTCAGACCAAACCGCATAAAATACCGTGACTTATGGGATATAGTATGGCTTCATGGCCAAGGATTAAAACCTAGATTTGCATTAATACCCAATAAGCTTAAAGATCGAAAATATACTATAGATTATTTTTTAAATTTATTTGATCAACGCAAAAAATTGTTAACAGAAAGAAGTGAAACGGTATTGGAATTTAAACAGGAAATGCACCGTTTTTTAGCAGCAGAACAAATAAATAACACCTTGAATCAAGAAAATTTATGGGATTTTGTAACTTACTTAATAGAAGATTTAGGTAATCAAATTTAAAAAATATAGTTTATTCTAACAAATTTCTTATGCTACCAAAAAAGAGAGTCAAGATTATGCGAAAAGAATATAATTTGGATACTTTAAAAGTTAAAAGAAAAGGGATCCCTGTTCAATTAAAAAATTCAGATATAGAACATGCAAAAGTTAAAATCACAATTAGCTTAGACAAGGATATTATCGATTTTTTTAAGGACTGCGCTAAAAAGCGTGGGGCTTTACCATCTAACACTAAAAATAATCATAAAAACATGTAAACAAGCGACCTATTACAGACGTTGTGTGGCAGAACCTATATATACCTGAATGCATATGAGTTTTCGGTATATGTGTGTTCAGTATATACTGAGTGTAATATTTTCTTTAAAAATGGCATCTGATCTGCCATAATGAGACTCAAATAGGCAAAACAATCTCCATATTGCCACACAATATGATAAAAGGGAGTATATGCACTTAATTAAAAGGTTTTTTTCACCACCCCAACAATCTTATTTTTTATTTGGCCCAAGAGGAACCGGTAAATCTACTTTAATACGTCAACTATATCCGCAAGCATTATGGATAGATTTTTTATTACCAGACTTAGAAAGAAAATATAAAGCACATCCTGAGTATATTTTGGATGTTTTAAATGGACAACCTCTTAATAACTCAAAAATTGTTGTTATTGATGAGGTACAAAGAGTTCCTAGTGTTTTAACGGTGATCCATTCTATAATAGAAAATAAAACTGGATGGCAATTTATATTAACTGGATCTAGTGCCCGCAAATTAAAAAAAGAAGGGGTCGATTTATTAGCTGGAAGAGCACTTAAATGTACTTTACATCCATTTATGGCCGCAGAATTAAATGAGCAGTTTTCTCTAGAAAAAATGCTTAAATTTGGTTCTCTACCTTTATTATTTACTGCTTTGGATCCAATTAATACTTTACACTCTTATGTTAGCCTTTACTTGAAAGAAGAAATTCAACTAGAAGGACTGGTACGTAATTTAGAACATTTTACAAGATTTTTAGAGATTGTTAGTTTTTCTCATGCATCTATTTTAAATGTTACTAATATTGCTAGAGAATGCGAAGTAAAAAGAAAAACCGTAGAAAGCTACATTTCGATCCTCGAAGATTTACTATTAAGCTTTAAACTACCAATTTTTTCAAAACTAGCACAACGTGAATTAAGCTGTCACCCAAAATTTTATTTATTCGATTGCGGAGTATTTAGAGCATTACGCCCTGTCGGGCCACTAGATCGTCCAGAAGAAATTCAAGGAGCAGCTTTAGAAGGGCTAATCGCACAACATTTAGTTGCTTGGAATGATTATAATAATTATCAAGCTAAAATTTCTTTTTGGCGCACCAGATCAGGATTAGAAGTAGATTTTATAGTGTATGGAGAAAATATCTTTTGGGCAATAGAAGTTAAAAATACTAAACGTGTTAGCAATCAAGATATACGTGGTTTAAAAGCATTTTTAGAAGATTATCCTATGGCAAAACCAATATTAATTTATCGCGGGGCAGAACGTTTTATGATTAATAATGTTCTATGTATGCCTTGCGAAGAATTTTTACGATCATTAAATAAAAATAGTATTTCACTATAAATTAAACCAGACTTATTTTACAAAAACTACATATTTGGAAAAATATTGATCATAACAGCTCAACGACCTAGCTGGTTCCAATTTTGAGATTTACGAGTTGTTGTATTAGTAGGTATAAAATCGATTTTTAACTTATACCCTAATGCTTCTGCATAACGCTCTAATGTACGAATACTAGGGGAATGATGTTTACTTGTAAATAAAACCGCATGTTAATAGTTTTACCCCATCTTCTAGGGCTAGTAATTAATAGTGGATCTGTTTGGGAATCAATGATTTCTTGGATAAATAAAGATTTATCTACAAAAAGACCAGTTTTACTGCTCTTTTCCCCGAATTTTCGTATGTTAAACTATAAAATTAATTGATATTCGCTGTATGACTTAAAATGGGAATAATACAATTATTTCAGTGTTTTGTGGGGGGGGTTAGGTGATGTAGTAGGCAAATCCTCATGAGTACTATAACCATCAACAGGCATAGCAGTAACCACAACAGAAGTAGTATCATCCGCAGTAATAGGAAAAGATTTTTCCAATACGCTAGCATCAAGTGCCGCTAACGGACTGGTTGACGCAATCTTAGCTTTAGCTTTCTCTGAGTCTACCAATGCGTTTAATTTACCCTCTAAACCTATACTACCACTTGAATCTTTTTCCGATACAAACTTGGTAATCGCATCTTTTGCCTTAGCTTCAGCTGCATTTAATGCTTCCTGAGTAGTAGCGCCACTTATCTCACTTAAAAGACTATCCCCTGTACCCTTATAACTAATAGCACCCCCACTAGCCTCGTGGTTATCCGTTTTAAAACTAGCAACTAAATCATCAGCAGTTGGAATAGTAGGCGGAGGTGGTGGCGATGGTAATGGCGCAATCTTAGCTTTAGCTTTCTCTGAGTCTACCAATGCGTTTAATTTACCCTCTAAACCTATACTACCACTTGAATCTTTTTCCGATACAAACTTGACAATCGCAGCTTTTGCCTTAACTTCAGCTGCATCTAATGCTTCCTTAACGGTAGCGCCAGTTATCTCGCTTAAAAGACTCTCCCCAGTACCCTTATAACTAATAGCACCCCCACTAGCCTCGTGGTTATCCGTTTTAAAACTAGCAACTAAATCATCAGCAGTTGGAATAGTAGGCGGA
>JBEKHL010000052.1:0-10419 GCA_050012295.1 Gammaproteobacteria bacterium | reverse complement strand
TGGATCATGGTTTTACCGGAAGAATTTGAATTACAATATCAAATAGCAATAGAGCAATTTGAAGGGGAAAATAATATGGCTTATATTACAACAGCAGAACGAGTTGGTATGCGTAGGGGCATTGAAATTGGCCGTCAAGAAGGCCGTCAAGAAGGTGAGCAAATTAGTTGTCGTAAAGTTGCAAAAAAAATGATGCAAGAAGGTTTAGATATTAAGACTATTATAAAAGTTACTGGGGTAAAAATTGAGGAACTAAAATAATAGATCTGTTAAAGTTATAATATTAGCTTCTTAGGTTTAAAATAATAACTTATTTGCCAGAAAAAAATTTAAATTATCATTAATTTATGCGTTTGCCCTGCATGACCAAGCTAGGACTTGCTTTATACAACCAGCATTGGCATAATTTGTGAAAAATTGTGTGTTTTTTAATTAACAGTTTAATTGGAGAAATATGTATGTCTAAACCAAAAGCTAAAGCTGCTATAAAAACTAATCAAGAAATTAATGCAGCAGATAGAGTTACTGTAAATATGCGGGTAAAAAAAGTAAAGCCTAAAATTGCTGTTTATAAAGACAAACAAACTAGAACGCAGATCTTTCAAGTGATTTCTGAAAATACCTGTCTTAGTAAAAGTCAAGTAGAGGGAGTTTTTGATGAGCTTAATCGATTAATAGAAGGACATTTAAAAAAGCGTGGTTCTGGCGAAATTACTATACCAAAAACCGGCATTAAATTACGTAGAGTTAAGAAAAAGGCTACTAAAGAACGCAGTATGGTAAGCCCTTTAACCGGCAAGGAAGTTAATATTAGTGCTAAACCAGCTAGATTATCGGTTAAATTAACTGCATTAAAAGTGTTGAAAGAAGTAGTAAACAGGCAGTGAGTTTTACTAAACACTTAGAACAATTAAATTCTGCCCAGCAAGATGCTGTTACTGCTAAATTGGGTAATTTATTAGTATTAGCTGGTGCTGGCAGTGGAAAAACTAGAGTATTGGTTAATAGATTTGCTTGGTTATTAGATCAGCATAAAGTCGAGCCTTATAATATTTTAGTAGTAACTTTTACTAATAAAGCAGCTAAAGAGATGAATATTAGGTTAAATAAAATGAATTTACCTAGTATTTCTAGTTCTTGGATAGGGACATTTCATAGTTTATCGCATAAATTATTACGATTACATTATGTAGCTGCTGGTTTAGGTAATAATTTTGAAGTTATAGATTCTGAAGATCAATTAAAAGTGATTCGGCGTCTTATTAAGCAGCTTAATGTAAACGAGGAATTGTTTGAGCCAAAGAAAATACAAAATTTTATTAATAGACAAAAAGACCAAGGTATTAGATCTAGAAATTTACCAAAAATATCTACTAAATACGATAGAATAATGTTTGAAATTTATGGCCATTATGAAAATGCTTGTAATGCTCAAAATATTATTGATTTTGCAGAATTATTATTAAGATCGTATGAATTATTGGCTAATAATCAAGAATTATTGCAACACTATCATGGTAGATTTAAGCATTTTTTAATTGATGAGTTTCAAGATACCAATCCAATTCAGTATAATTTTTTAAAATTATTAGGTGCTAATGCCGAATCTGTTACTGCAGTTGGTGATGACGATCAATCTATTTATGGTTGGCGTGGAGCTAAAGTTGAGAATATAGCTAAATATACTAAAGAATTTTCTGCAGTTAACATTATACGTTTAGAAAAAAACTATCGTTCAACTAAAACCATACTATCTGCAGCTAATGCAATTATTAATAACAATTTCGATCGAATGGGTAAAACTTTGTGGACCGATTCTATAGAGGGAGCGCCAATTGTATTATATGCTGCTTTAAACGAAGAAGATGAAGCGCGGTTTATGGTTAGAGAAATTAAAAAACATACAGATAATGGAGGTAAATGTAGCGATATAGCTATTTTATATCGATCTAATGCTCAATCTAGAATTATTGAAGAAAGTTTAGTTAAAGCTGGGATCCTCTATGTTATTTATGGTGGCGTTAACTTTTTTGGAAGAGAAGAAATTAGAGATACGCTTGGTTTTTTAAGATTAGCGGTTAATCCGGAAGATAATGCGGCATTTGAGAGAATTGTAAATGTTCCTGCTCGTGGCATTGGAGATAAAACCTTAGAAAAAATTAGAGGTTTAGCTAAAGAAGAAAATATTAGTTGTTTAAAAGCTGCGGAACTATCCATAAAAACCGATAACATTACTGGGGCAGCTAACCAGGGTTTAACAAGCTTTATAAATATAATTAATGAAATTGCAGAATATTTTAATCAAAGTAATGACTACTCTTTAACAGAATTAGTACAAAAAGCTATAGATGCTAGTGGTTTACTAGAGCATTATAAAAAGCAACGAGATGTAGTATCAGCAAATAGGGTAGAAAACTTACAAGAATTAATAAATGCTACAATAAATTTTAATGTTACTACTAATCAAGCCAACCCAAACAATATAAGTAAAGTTAGTGAATTATTAGCTTATGCTGCTATAGAAGGTAAGGAATACATTTCTAAAGAAGTTGCTGAAGCAAGTTCTAACAATTATTTTCATGTACAGTTAATGACCTTACATGCTGCCAAAGGCCTAGAATTTCCTATAGTTTTTTTATGTGGTCTAGAAGAAGGGTTGTTTCCTCATTATTTTTCTAAAGATGATCCAGATGCATTAAACGAAGAAAGAAGGTTATGTTATGTTGGGGTAACTAGATCTATGGAAAAAATATTTATGAGTTATGCTCAAAAACGACGCTTGTTCGGTAGAGAAGAATCTAGAATAAGATCAAGATTTATTGCGGAAATACCAGCAAAGCTAATTGAAGAGCGTTCGAAACAAATTTTTGTTAAATATCCGGCCAAGCAAAGATTTACTACTGATTATAAGCATGATTAACAACCACAACAAACCAATATTAGTATTAGTAGATGGTTCTTCATATTTATTTAGAGCCTATCATGCTTTACCGCCACTTACTAATTCAGCAGGGCATGCAACTGGTGCTATTTTGGGCGTTATAAATATGCTGAAAAAATTAGTTAAAACTTATGATCCAGATTGGGTAGTAGTAACTTTTGATAGTAAACATCCAACCGTAAGACATAAGTTATTTCCGGCATATAAAGCTAATCGTAGTCAAATGCCGGAAGAATTGGCTCAACAAATTCCATCGTTATTAGAAGTAATTTCGGCATTAGGATTTTTTGTATTACAAATTCCTGGTTACGAAGCAGATGATATGATAGGTAGCTTGGTTGTTCAGGCTAAAAACAATGGCATGTTCAGTCTTATTTCGACTGGAGATAAAGATTTAGTCCAATTAGTAAACGATGATGTAGTAATAGTTAATACTATGACAGATCTTATATTAGATTCTAAGGGCGTTATTGAAAAATTTAAAATTCCACCAAGTCTTATGATTGATTATTTAGTATTAACTGGAGATCAAGTAGATAACATTCCAGGGGTTGCAAACGTTGGGCCTAAAACCGCTATTAAATGGTTGGAACAATATAAAAATTTAGCTGGAATTGTTGAACATAGTAACGAAATTACTGGTAAAGTAGGGGAAAATTTACGTGCTGCTATTCTAGATTTTCCTTTATATAAAGAGCTAGTAACTATCGATACTAACTTGGATCTTAATATAGATTTTAAAGATCTAATTATTAAACCTAAAAATCTAGATCAATTAAGATCTTTATTTACTAAACTAGAATTTAATAGTTGGCTAAAAGATTTAAATACTGAAGAAATTAAAAATCAAGATAATAATTTAGTAATAGATTTAGATTATTGGCTAAAAAAATTAGAATCAGCAGATTTATTTAGTATTCATTTACAAACTACAGCTTTAGAACCTATGAGTGCTGAAATAACAGGGATCTATTTGGCAACTATAGATGAACATTGCTATATTTCTTCACTAGATTTAAATTTTTTGAAAAAATTAGCTAAAATTTTGGCAGATCAGCAAAAAACTAAGGTTTTTTATAATTTAAAATATATTGCCCAGGTGTTAGAAAATTATTCTATTGAAGTTGCCCCACCATTTTTTGATGTTGCTTTAGAATCATATATTTTAAATAGTTTAACTAAACTAAATTTAGAATTAACCATGCAATTAGATGCTAAAAGTATTTTAGCGATACATAATGATTTATGGCCAAAAATTTGTGAAATACCAAAATTAAAAGAAGTTTTAGTAAATATAGAATTACCATTACTCATGGTATTAAAAAAAATGGAACGTTATGGAGTTTTAATAGATTTACAAAAATTATCTGAACAAGGTGTGGTTATTAAAGAAAGACTAACTATTCTAGAAGATACGGCTTATACATTAGCCGGTGAAATGTTTAATTTAAATTCACCTAAACAAATGCAGGAAATCTTTTATAATAAATTAGGTTTGCCAATTTTACAAAAAACTCCTACTGGACAAGCCTCAACTTCGGAGCAAGTGCTACAAGAATTAGCATTAGAATTTGAGTTACCAAAAATTATTTTAGAATATCGTACTTTAAGTAAATTACAATCAACTTATATTGATAAATTACCTAAAAATATTAATTCTATAACAGGCAGGATACATACTTCGTATAATCAAACAGTAACAGCAACCGGTAGATTATCTTCTACTGATCCTAATTTACAAAATATTCCAATTCGTACTAAGGAAGGGCGTAGTATTAGGGAAGCTTTTATTGCTCGAACAGGATATAAAATTTTATCTGCAGATTATTCGCAAATAGAATTACGTATTTTAGCACATTTATCTATGGATCCTGCATTAATTAGAGGATTTTCAGAAAATTTAGATATACATACGATAACTGCTAGTGAAGTTTTTCATGTGGCTATTAATGACGTAACAGAAGATTTACGACGTAAAGCTAAAGCGATTAATTTTGGGTTAATGTACGGTATGTCTGATTTTGGTTTAGCTAAGCAATTAAAAATTTCTAGGCAAGAAGCAGAAATGTACATTAAAATTTATTTTGCTAAATTTTCTAAAGTACAGGGATTTATGGAAAGTACTAGACAAATAGCAGCCAAAAATGGTTTTGTAGAAACTATTTTTGGTAGAAGATTATACTTGCCAGATATTAATAATAAAAATGGGTTTCGTAGAAAAGCAGCTGAGCGAGCAGCTGTTAACGCTCCCATGCAAGGTACCCAGGCTGATCTAATTAAAATCGCCATGATTAAATTAGATAATTGGATCCAACAACAAGCTCCAGATCTTTTTATGTTAATGCAAGTGCACGATGAATTAATATTCGAAGTACCTGAAAGCAAGTTAGCTATGGCTAAAGAAAATATTATTAATATTATGAGTAACGTAGCACAATTAGCAGTTAATTTGCAGGTTGAAGTTGGAATAGGGAATAATTGGGCAGAGGCTCATTAAGAATATGTGTGTTCAGTATAGCTAACGTTTAAACAATTAGCTATACTAACGTTTATAACGTTAGCCATAATTTTTAGTTCTTACCTGGAGAAAAACTTGGACAACCGCCAAATAAATCAATGTCTTATTAATGGTAATATAGATTTACCAGGAGTATTACCGCATTTAGATAGTTTAAAAATTATAAATTTTATTTTTGAACAAAATTTTGGTCTTCCTGAACTACCTATAGAGCCTGGCGTTATTTTAATAAGAGGGCCACGGCAATATGGTAAAAGTACTTGGTTAGAACAACAAATTTTTTTAACTATAAAGCAATTTGGCAAAGGTAGTGCAATTTATTTAAATGGTGATGAAATAAAAGATTATAAACAATTAATAGACGAAATTAGAATATTAATATCATTATTTTCTCCAACATCAGATATTAAAAGATTATTTATTGATGAAATTACTGCAATACCAGATTGGCAAAAAGCAATTAAGCGTTTAGTAGATGCAGGTGAACTGAATAATATTTTATTAGTAACCACAGGTTCTAAAGCTACTGATTTACGCAGAGGTTTTGAACGTCTTCCAGGAAGAAAAGGTAAGCTTGCAAGAACTAATTATATTTTTACTCCTGTTTCTTATAAAGATTTTAAAAATAAATGTGGTGATTTTTTTAAATCTGATACGTTATTCGCATATATATTATCTGGTGGTTCACCAATAGGAGCTAATGCATTAGCGACTACAGGAAAATTACCAGAATATATTGTAGAAATTATTAATGATTGGATTAGTGGAGAAGTGTCAGCTAGTGGGCGCTCTCGGTCGCATCTATTAGCAATTTTACAAAGCCTTTATCGTATGGCTGCAACACCGATTGGTCAAGCTAAATTAGCACGAGAAAGTGGTTTATCTAATAATACTGTAGCGTTAGGTTATATAGAATTATTATCTGACTTAATGACAGTAGTACCAGTATTTCCATATGATATTGATCGAAAAATTTCTATATTTCGTAAACCTTGCAAATATCATTTTATTAATTTATTAATGGCATTATGTTGGCATCCAAAAAAACCTAGAACTATTAACGAGTTAAAACAGCTTGGACAAGATCTTGGATCTATATTTGAATGGACAGTAGCACAAGAAATATGGCGTAAACTTTGTATTTCCAGTACAGAAGATTTACCGGATCATTTAAATTTTTGGCAATCGAAAGAGCATGAAATAGATTTTATATTACCTAACAAACAAATGTATATTGAAGTAAAATCTGGTGCATGCTCTCCAACTGATTTTATTTGGTTTTTAAAGAGCTTTAATAAATCTTGTCTTACAGTTATAAATAAAAATAGTTTTAATACTGAGAGAATAAAAGGGATCACTTTAGAGGATTTTTTGTTATATTAAGTACAGTTTAGAATACCCAAAGCTAGTTATTTTGTACATGTTTCTAAATTAAAAATTTAGGATTAGGTGAGGCAAAAAATTTAAGGCTTGGCGATTTATTTCTACGCATAGTATCTAGCCTGTCTCTTGCTTCAGTATGTCCTTGAGAGGCAGCTAGTTCATAGTACTTAACGGCTTTCGCTTTGTTTTTACGTACCCCTTGCCCATAATAATACATAATACCTAAAGCACATTCTGCGTCAGCATCATCGTATTGTTCGGCAACTTGTTTAAAGCAATCAAAAGCTTCATTATAATCTTGACTTACTCCTTCGCCATTATCATACATGATTCCTAGATTGTATAAAGCATCTGGATCACCATTATCTGCCGCTTTTTTAAACCACTTACTAGCCTCAAGATAGTTTTGGTTTACCCCGCGATCATTCTCTAGATACATTAAACCTAAATTGTATTGTGCTATAGCACAATCTCGATTAGCAGCTTTTAGCCAGAATTCTATAGCTTTAGGATAATTTTGTTCTTGATAATATTTATAGCCTAACGCACATAGCTCGTTATTATCCATATTTATGTATTGTTTAAACATTTTATTTTTTTAATAACCTCTTAATAAGTTTACCATAACTTTTTAAACCAGTTAACTTATCCGATCAACTTTGTGCTTGACTAGATTTAATAATTAATATAAGTTTTGTTCATGAACGCAATTTACTGTTTTTTTATAGTTTAAGGTAACTGTATAAATGGCGGCTTTCCAAGATACTAGAGAACAAACAGAACAAAAAGTTATGGTTCATCTTCTTAGCGAGATTGAAAGTAATCCATCGTTTACACAACGTAGTTTGGCAGAAGGTCTAGGTATTGCATTAGGGCTTATGAACCAATATTTAAAGCGTTGTGTTAATAAAGGATGGATCCGAGCTACTCAAATTTCACCTCGTCGAATTACTTATTTTTTAACCCCAAATGGCTTTAAAGAAAAAAGCCTTATGGTTAAAGATTACTTGGCTAGATCGTTAACATTTTTTCGTGATGCTAAAGCTCAATGTGAAGAAGTATTCGTTGAATGTAAGGCTAATAATTGGTTGAATATTGCTTTAGTGGGAGCTGGAGATTTAGCTGATATAGCTAAATTAGTGGCTCTTGGAACTGGAGTGCAGGTTAATATTGTAAATATAACTGCAAATTTTAAAAAATATGATGCGGTGTTGGTAGCTGATGTAGCCGATCCGCAAGGTACCTTTGATGCGATTAAGGAGAAAGTTGAACATCAAAGGTTGTTAATATTAAAACTTCTCCATATTTCTAAGGCATACTAAATGCATATGAATTTTCGGTATTCTAAAATTAAACAGCTGTAAACTCGCCCTGCGGGCTCAGACAAACAGCCATTTAATTTTAGAACACCAAAAACTCAAATTGCATTCAGTATATAAATTTTTGCAGTCTTGGTGAATTTCACCAGGACTGCGGTAGCTATGGTAAGATTTAAATAGTATGAAAAAAATTCCAATTGGCGTAGATAATTTTAGTGTTTTGGTAGATCCTAAAAAAGATTATTTATTTGTAGATAAGACTTTGTTTATTAAAGAATTAATTGAACGAGGGGCTATATTATCTTTAATTATACGCCCTCGTCGTTGGGGTAAAACTTTAAATATGTCCATGGTTCAACATTTTTTTGCACCAGAGGTTAATGGCCGTTCTACTAAAGGCATTTTTGATAATTTAAATATTGCGAATGTTCAAGATGGGTATTATTTAAAACAGTACCAAGGAAAGTATCCTGTAATATTTGTTAGTTTAAAAAACGTAAAAGAAAAGTCTTATCAAAATTTTTTAAATAGTATGGCTTTTATCGTACAAAATGTTTGTAAGAATTTTCCAGAATTAACCAATAGCGATAAATTAATAGATATTGAACGAAACGATTTCGAAAAATTAAAGGGCATTAATCAAAATAATAAAGCCAACGAAATTGAATTACAGAACTTTTTAAAAACAATTTCTGGTTTATTATATAAACACTACAATAAAAAAGTGATTATATTAATAGATGAATATGATACACCATTAAATGCAGCTTACGAACAACCACATTTTGAAGAATTGGTTAATTTTTTTAAAAACATGTTTGGCGTGGCTTTAAAGGGTAACGATGCTTTAGAATTTGGAGTAATGACAGGAATTTTAAGATTATCTAAAAATAAAATGTTGTCTGATTTAAATAATTTAAAATTATATTCTTTAATGGAAAGTCAATATAGTCAGCATTTTGGTTTTGCTGAACAAGAAGTATTAGATCTATTAACAGATAGTAATGTTACTATTGATATTAAAAATATGCGGCATTGGTATAATGGTTATAAATCAGGAAGTTTAGAAGACATTTATAATCCATGGTCTATTCTAAATTGTATTGATGATAAAGGTAAATTAAAGCCATATTGGATTAAAACTGGCGATGAAGCATTATTAAAAAAAGTATTATTAAATTCTGGCGAGCAAGTTAAACAAGATTTAAACGAATTAATAGTCGGCAATTCAATAGGATCTGTAATAGATGAATATTTATCGTTCGATCAAATTAAAGATGGTAACGATGAAGTGGTATGGAGTTTATTATGGGCAATGGGGTATTTAAAATCCATAGGTGAACCATTATTATCTGGCAGTCGTTATAGACATCAGCTTGCTGTTCCTAATTATGAAATAGAATGTAATTATCGAGATGTTTTTACTAGTTTTGCACGTTCGTTTAATGAATCTAAATACGATGCTTTGTTAAAAAATTTAGTAAATGGTAATGTCGATAATTTTATTAAAGATTTAGAAAATTTTATGATGACTATACCAAGTTATCATGATCTAACTAATGAGACTAATTATCATATGTTATTATTAGCATGGAGTTTTTCTTTAAACGAAACTCACGATATTTGTTCTAATAAAGAAAGCGGCCTTGGTAGACCAGATTTGGTGTTAATTCCAAGAGATTTTAAAAATGATTTGGGAATTATTCTGGAATTTAAAAAAGCCGAAATAAATAAAGATTCTAACTTTTATCAAAATCTTGCAGAAGAAGGTCTCCAACAAATAGAAGATAAACAATATGATTTGGTTTTAAAAAGTAGAGTTCATATTAAAAGAATTTTGAAATTATGTTTAGTGTTTTATGGTAAGCAGTTTGTTTGTAAATATGATTTATTTGAGTAATAATTGTGAGTAATAGTATAGCTTTAGATCCGCAAAACCGTTTTGCCTTTGGCAAGAATTGGTCACGTTTTCTTGAGAATTTAAACGAACATCGTATTTTAGAAGCAGAAAAAAGCTTAAAAGAAAAGCTAAATTGTGTTGATTTAAAAGGTTTAGTGTTTCTTGATATTGGTTCTGGTAGTGGATTATTTAGTCTCGCAGCGTATCGAATGGGCGCTACTGTTTATTCTTTTGATTATGATCAAGATTCTGTCGAGTGCACAAAATATCTTAAACAACAATATGCACCAAAAGATGATAAATGGGTAGTTGAACGTGGTTCAGTGTTAGATCAAGATTTTCTTAAAAAATTTGGTCA